>JAUWFF010000018.1 GCA_030607105.1 Filomicrobium sp. | reverse complement strand
CAATCAGCAGGTACGGGCTGACCCGGCCGTCGATGACCATCTGGAAGTCTTGTACGGTGGCGGTCGGCGAAAAACCGTTGTCTCCGCGCAGCATCATGTCCACGGCGGCGGATTGGTCGGTACTTGTAAGGACGGCCTGGCGGACTCTTGCCTTTGCCAAAAGCTTCAGTTTGCCCGGAGATTTGGCCACCGCGTTCAGGACCAGTTCACGGGGGGCCTGTTGAAGGCCCGTCAAATAGCCGGAGAGCTGTTGAAGTTCGTTTTTGGTGAGGCTGCGGGCGAGGTTCTTTA
Organism: Filomicrobium sp.; assembly: GCA_030607105.1. Taxonomy (GTDB): domain Bacteria; phylum Pseudomonadota; class Alphaproteobacteria; order Rhizobiales; family Hyphomicrobiaceae; genus Filomicrobium. The sequence goes on along the minus strand of JAUWFF010000018.1, from coordinate 9,774 downwards.
ATGACGCAGGATCCAGATCGAAGAGAATTTCGCGGGCATCGGCGGGCAGACCGGCGACGCGAAGAATGGCAACGCGGTCTTTGAGTTTTAGCAGTTCGTCCAAGGTTCGCGGTGTGAAATTCTCGGGATCGGCCTGCCGATAAATGCCGTTTTCGAGGACCGCTGAGGTGTTGTCGCCGGCGACCGCATGCCACTTGAGTCCGGTTTCGAGCGAGCGAGTTGCTCGAGCGATTTGCAAGGCTGAGTCGGGCAGGCGATTGACAGCTTCGTCAAGCGTGCCGTTCTGTAATCGCTTGACGATGCCTGCCTCGCCCTCCTCGGCCAGCACCAGCGCGACGACTCCGTCCAGACGGCCAAGCCGATCGGCGGATACGGTATCCAGAAACGCTCGAAACTCCGGGTTGGTATCGGCAAGTTGGAGCGCCTTCAGGTGGGCGCGGCGGAATTCATGCCAGACGTCGACGACGCGGTCGGCGGAACTCTGGCCAATCTCCTTGACGTGCGAATTGATCTGTTCGGCGATGGTTTCGGCGAGGACTTCGCGGACCTTTTCCTTTGTTTCGTCAGACTTCATTTCGTCTTCGATGATCGGCAGTACACCGTGACGAAAATCCCAGATGTCCTTGGCGATTAATACGAGGCCGACGCCGCCGGCGACGACCGAAACCAATCTGGCAAGGACGCTGCCGACGATACGCTGGCCGACGCTGCGGGCGAGATTGGCGAGCTGCCGGCGTACGATCAGGATGGCGACACCGGTGGCGCCGCCGCTTGTCTGGCGAAGGACGCTGCCAGGTGTGACCTTGGCACTTCCGTCTTCCGAGGAGACGGTGAAGTCCTTGCGGGCGTCATCGCGAACCAAGCTTGAGACCGTGGTGCCGTAGCGCGGTCCAAGATAGGCCTGCAGACATTGCAGCGCCGGTTGTGCGGCATCCTTGGCGGCATATTCGATACGTTTGCCGACCTGTTCGCCGACGCCACTTGCCAGAGCCGCAATCGCGTTGGTGACAACTTCAGAGCGGTAAACGCGCTCAGCGACTTCGGTGGCGAGTTTCTGAGCTTCTTCACGGTAGGCCAGTGTCTTGAGAAGATTGCCCCAGCTTGTCTCCTCGCGGACTTCCTTTACGGCGATATCGACACGCGCATCGATGATGGCGCCAACGTCTCCCTTGCGCCACTCGTCGTCAACGAGGGCTTTGTAATCGACGGTTTGCAGGCTCTTTTCGAGAGAGTAGGTGGTGATGTCGGCGATGGCGTTGCGGAAGATCGCTTCGTCCTGGGACTTGCAGGCTTCAATATCAGAGCGGGTCACGTCTTGTGCGGCGGTGTTGAGAACCGGCGACACCATCATGGAGACGGCAACAAGGCTGGAGACGACTGATCTGAAAACTCGTGCCAACTTCTCGTCACTCCCTTGGCAGCCCCAGGTCGCATATGCGCCTAACGCGCTGCGACATGTCGCTACGGTCCTTCCGTCTGGTGTTGCGCGCTCACATCAGGGCATTGTGGCCCCTGGATTAAGAGTGGCGCTAATTACGTTACGCGGTCTTGTCGTGTCAGGAATACCGCCAGGCATGCGCCTGAAGAAGCAAGTGTTTAATACGGTGCAGGTTGGAGTTGCGGTTATCTGGGCGTGACGCCAGGGCATACTGGCAACGGGTTGGGGCTATTCGGGGGCAGAAAGCGTGAATGCGGTCGTTCTTGGGGTTATCGCCTACATTCTCCTACAGTTCGCGATTGGGTTGTGGGTGTCTCGGAGGATTGTCACCGAGACGGACTACATCAACGCCGGTCGGCGGATTGGTCCGGTCATCGGCGCCTTTACGGTGTTTGCAACTTGGTTTGGCGCCGAGGCCATAATCGGCGCTGGCGGCGAGGTCTATCGTAAGGGGATTGCTGGAGCCACGCTCGACCCTTTCGGTTACGCGCTTGCGCTCGTCGTTTCTGGGCTGCTTATGGCGGTCCCATTATGGAAGCGCGGCTATGTGACTTTCGGCGACTTCTTCCGCGAGCGCTATTCGCCAGGGGTTGAAAAGCTTGCGGTGTTCCTAATGCTGCCGGGAACCGTCATGTGGGCGGCCGCACAGATCCGCGCTTTCGGCCAGGTTATGGGTGCAGCAAGCGAAGTGCCGGTGGTGACTATGGTCGTCATTGGAGCGGTCGTGGTGATCGCCTACACGACGATTGGCGGACTGATGGCTGATGCGATCACCGACTTTGTCCAGGGCGTAGCGATTATTGCCGGCCTGATCATCATCTTTGTCTTGGTGATCAGCAGCCTCGGCGGGTTCAGCGCTGCGCTAGAGAGGGTGCCGGCGGAGCGTTGGAGCTATGGTGAGGCCGCGAGTAACCCGCTGCTGCTTGCGGAGATGTGGGCTGTACCGATCTTTGGAACGATGGTGTCGATCGAGCTGATCTCGCGGATTCTGGCGACGCGTTCGGCGAAGGTGGCGCGCAATGCCTGCATCCTGGGTGGTTTGCTCTATTTAGTGGTCGGTCTCATCCCGGTGTTCCTTGGATTGGTTGGGCCGCTTATTGATCCCAACCTGGAGAACGCTGAACAGATTGTACCGCGGCTAGGGCAGCTCTATTTGCCAGCGATGCTCTATGTCATGTTCGCCGGCGCGATCGTATCGGCCATATTGTCAACGGTCGATTCCGCGTTGTTGTCGAGCGGATCGCTACTATCTCACAACGTCATCCAACCTGTTGCGGGGGCCTGGGTGCGGGACCGCCAGCTGCTTGTTACGAGACTGACCGTGGCGGGGCTGGGTTTGGTGGCTCTGGTCATTGCCTTGCAGTCGGGCACTATTCACAAGCTGATTGTTACGGCTGCGTCATTCGGTAGCGCCGGCCTGGTGGTCGTGACGCTATTCGGGCTGTTCACTCCGATTGGCGGGATTGCCAGCGCCTATTGCGCACTTATCTCAGGGGCTGGTGTTTGGGGTGGCGCGTCTCTTTTCGAAGTTACCGAGACACCTTATCTCCTGGCTGTCGGATCGGCGGTTCTGACTTACGTCGGACTGGCCATACGCGGTCAGTAAATCATTGCTTCTTAAGGTTTATTCTAGATTGCACCGCAGTCGCGACGAGTTCTTTCCATGCAGAGATAGAACGGTAAGCAGTCTGCGTTTAGATCGGTGCTGAATGCTGGCGAGGCCTCGCTGAGCTTGGAACTCCAGCGGAGGTTGCGATGGGAGCATATGGTGCAGTGCATTATTCATAATTATTTGAGCTAAACCAATTACGTCACTGCAACAATGATCAAATTTTGCCGAGGGGGGCTTGCGTGATGCAGTGGTTTTCGGGCTTTTTGTGCGCTGCACAATGTTACTTTTCGAGATTGCGGCGCGATGCCTCATCGCAATCTGGGGCGCGTCCAGGATTAAACAGCGCCGCGTCGATCGCTGGCAAACACTGGGCTTTTGGGAGGGTCCCACCGATGGCCGTTTGTTGGAAAGACGGCGCTAGCGGGCGATCCACCTTCCATCCGGTTGGTGGGCTAGTTTAGGTGACTTGGGATTAACCACGCCAACGCAGTGAGTTACGGCTTCGCGTTTGCACATGCTGTTATCATGAAATATTGATGATGGGCCGGCTGTTAGTGAGTTCAGAAGGATCATGACGAAGACAACCAAGAATAAGAAGCTCGGCTTGCTTTCGGGTTTGTCGTACGAGGGCGGTCGGGTCGGGGTACTGCTTATCCATAGTCTCGGGGGTACGCCTCTGGAGCTGAAATACGTGGCGCAGGGCTTCGCGCGTGAGGGTTATACCGTGGAGTGCCCGATGCTCCCGGGCATGACGAACGGGACGGACGTCTTGTCGATGTCACGTTGGCAGGACTGGTATTCGGAGGTCGAACGGGTCTTCGAGGGGCTTTGTCAGAAGTGTGACACTGTTTTTATTGGCGGTTTATCGGCCGGGTCCATCCTGGCCTTGAAGCTGGCGAAGGATCGGCCCAAGGAGGTTGCGGGGGTTCTCGCCTTTGCTCCGACGCTGTATCCCAATGGCTGGGCTATTCCATGGACATTCAACCTTTACAGGCTGGTCAATCAGCGCTGGTTCGCACGGTTATTCAGGTTTAGCCAACGTGCGCCATACGGCATCAAGGATGAACGGATCCGCAAGTTCATGGTTGATTCCTTCAAGGCGGAAGACCGAACGCTTGAGGCGGTCTATGCCCGACCTGGCGTGATGGTGCTGGAATTTCGGCGCCTTGTGAGGCAGGTGCTGAAGGACCTCTCGAGAGTGACCGCGCCGACATTGATTGCGCATCCCCGCCAAGACGATCAGAGCTGCCTCCGGAATGCGCTGAAGCTGCAGTATAAGCTCGGCGGCCCCGTTGAAGCTCTCGTTCTCGACGACAGTTATCACATTGTGACGCTCGACCGGCAGCGTGACTTTGTCTTGGAGCGTGCGGTTGACTTCACAACGCGCCAGCTTTCGCGGATCGAAAGCGAGCGCAAGGCAGCCGCTCCAAAGCGTCGTCCCGCCGATATCGTTGAGATTTCCAGGTAACTGGCGGCTGTTCGGGCCGCAAGCGCGATAAAGAAAGGGCCGGGCACCTGTTTTGCAGGTTTTCCCGGCCCTTCAATTATTTGGTTTTCACGCTCTACTGCGAGGCGCGGGCATTGCTCCTGCAAGAAGGCAAATCCCCCGGGGCGCGTTTCCAGTAAAGCGTCTTGCCGAATAGTTTGACGCCGGCATAACCATAGACCGTTAACGTATTTGGGTTGGATAAACTGATCTCGACGTTGTAGCTCTTGCCGATTTTCGGATCGTAAACCCAACCTTGGCCCCATTTCCCATTCGATTGAGGCGCAAGATTTCCCAACACCTGGACCCCGCAAATCAGCCGGTTCCGCATGCTAGGTTCCGGATTATATTTGTCTCTTAGCGGCTTGCCATTAGAGCCCAGTGGGTCTCGCAGCCAAAAAATGTGCCCGCAAAGTCTGTTGCCACAGGGGGCAATCTCCACAGCGCCTTTGCCCGTATCATCGTACCACAGTCCAGTTTCGGGCGGCGCGGCGGACACTGCGGTACCCAGGGCCACGGAACAAAAAGCTGCCGCGGCGATTGATAGCCTGACGGTCCGCCTTGGATACGGTTTTGAAACTGTTAGCATACCGGTGCTTTTCTCAAATCGAGGGGGTTGCGTATCTGGTTGCCAATGAACCATTAAATCGGCACAAATTCGGTATCCAGTCACGGCGCCATGATCAAGGACCGCGCCACCAAAAGATGACTTCATAATGACGCATCCTTTGAATTTCTCTGGAAAAACACCGTGTTGGCTCATTCTTAGCGCTACGTCTTCTGGGTTGTGATACAACGCCTCATGTACGCGCGTGGAAGGTTATGCAGTATCGCTGACTTGCGCGATTTCCAGTTCATTCACTCGAACTTCTATGAAATCCATGAGATGAATATAGCTGCGTGGTAGAATTGCGGCATTTACAGAGTTTCAGTAGTAACCAGGACTGCCGATGATTTTTACGCTTGCCTTTCGTAACTTGTTTCACGACCGCATTCGGTTGATGGTTACATTGGTTGGGATCTTGTTCTCCATCGTCTTGGTGGCCGTACAGCTCGGGCTGTATCTTGGTGCAAGCAGGATGATCACGGCGAATATCGATCATGCCAATGCGGATCTGTGGATCATGCCGTTCGGAGCGAAGAGCTTCGAAGAGGGCGGTATGTTGATGAGTGCACGGGAACGCCATCAGGCCTTGGCCACACCCGGCGTAGCGCAGGTTACCCCGATCATCGTTGGATTTAATGAATGGCGGAAGCCGGCGGGCGGCTCGTCGCGTGTTGTTATAATCGGGGCCGACGCCGAAGCAGGTGCCGTCACGCCGTTGTGGCTTGAAACCGGCACGTGGGAAGATATCAAAGCCCCTGATTCAATCGCCGTCGATAAGACCTATCTCCAGGAACTCGGTATTGAGGGAATTGGGAGTAGCGCGCAAATCGGTCCTGGCCGCGTCAAAGTTAGCGCGCTCACCGATGGGGTTCGATCTTTCACCCAGTCGCCCTACGTCTACATGCCACTCTCGCGCGCACGGTATCTCACAGGCGCTGCTGGTAGTGACCTTGCGACCTTTCAGCTTGTCAAAGTCCTGCCTGGCGTCGATGTTGAACAGGTGCGCTCTGAACTAGCAAGTCGGCTGGAAGGAGCCGAGGTGCTCACCACCGAGGAGTTCCACGACCGCAGCTTGATTCAATGGCTTTTTCGGACCGGTGCTGGCGTTGCACTTATTGGCGGTGCGCTGCTTGGTATTCTGGTAGGCACGGTGATCGTCGCGCAGACGCTTTATTCAAGCACCAAGGACCACATTAACGAATTTGCGACACTTCGCGCTTTGGGCTCGTCGTCCGGATATATTCATCAAGTGATCCTGACACAGGCAGGATTGAGTGCCGTTATCGGGTATGTCCTCGGCATGGTTCTGGCGCTGTGCGTCGTGTTCGCCAGTCAAGCAACACCTTTGCCGATTGTCATGACACCGCAACTTGCAGTCGGACTGTTCTCGGTAACTTTGTTTATGTGCGCAATCTCGGCCATCTCAGCCATTGTAAAGGTGACCAAGATTGACCCAGCGACGGTATTCAGCAGATGACGACGGAGACGGTTCTCGCCGCAAAGAACATTGTGAAAGAGCTCGGTCGCGGTGCCGGCAAGGTGATGGCGCTCAAGGGCGTCGACCTAGATTTAGTGCGCGGAGAACTGACACTGTTGATGGGCCCATCAGGCAGCGGAAAAACAACGTTTCTGTCGATCCTGGGCTGTATCATGGCGCCGACGGCGGGTGACCTCACCGTGGCGGGGCAGTCAACCGATGGGCTTGACCCGGAGGAACTCGCCGTGCTTCGTCGCGACCATATTGGGTTCATCTTCCAGTCGTACAACCTGTTTCCGACGCTCTCGGCTCTTGAAAATGTTCGGATCTCGCTCGATGTGCGGGGTCAGAAAGGGTACAAGGCCGCACGCCGGAGTGAGGATGTTTTGCGTGAAGTGGGGCTGGGCCATAGGCTCAAGAACTATCCCAACAATCTTTCCGGTGGAGAGCAGCAGCGTGTGGCTGTTGCTCGCGCGATCGTCTTATCGCCATCGATCGTTCTCGCTGACGAGCCCACCGCGGCTCTCGATGGTGAGAATGGCAACGCCGTTATGGAATTGCTCGCGCGGATCGCGCACGAACAAGGCCGAAGTGTACTTGCCGTGACGCACGATCCTAGAACCCTGCCCTTTGCCGATCGCGTTGTGCGCATCGAGGACGGGCTCATCGTCGGCGAAGAACGCAGGCCTGAAGGCCTCGACGCGCCGGAAATCACCGATCTCACGAAGAGGCGTAAAGCGCATGCCTAAGATCGAGTCCAACGTTTCAACTTTTATCATCGCCGCAACTATCGCAGCGGGACTGCTATTCAGCTCGCTTGAAGCTCCGCGACCGCCTGCCGGCGCTGACTACGCATTGTACGTCGGCACTGCGGCGGAGGCTCAGGGCTCGGCGAAGCCGCGGCCAATATGGGCGGCTTCGGCCACGGGACGGGTAGAGCCATCGTCCGGTGTGGTCCGGATTTCGGCGCAGACAGGCGGCCGGATCGACGAAGTGCCGGTGGGGACCGGCGACAAGGTGTTTGCTGGTGATGTGCTCGTCAAGCTGGACGACGAGGCAGCATGGCAGCGCGTCATCGCCGCCAAGGCCGAAGAGGAAGTCAGGCTGCTTGAGCGGGAAGAAGAGCCGGTCACGGGATTGGCGCTTGATCGGCGCAAAGCCGAGGATGAAGTAGAGACCGCCAGACATGAGCTGTTTAAAGCCTGGTGGGCTTTCGATGAGACACTTGAATTGATGCGCGCGGGAGATGCGCGTGACAGCGACATAGCAGCGGCCCGCGATGCCGTTGAAAAAACACAAAAGCGATTGCGCGATGCCAAAGGCGCGCTGAAAAAGTTGAATGCGAACTCTGACATGCCGCTGCCGGGACGCCTGGATACGTCCCTGACAATTGCCCGCGCAGACCTAGCATTGGCCGAAGAAGCGCTGGAGAAGACGCGGATTCGTGCTCCCTTCGATGGGACGGTTTTGAACGTTCTTGCCCGAGTCGGGGAGACAGCGGCGGCAGGCCCGCAATCTCCATTAATGGTCTTCGGCGATATCAGCAAAATGCGTGTTCGCGCGGAAGTTGAGGAACGCGATGTCGCGAAGGTGCGCGTCGGTCAGAGGGCGGTTGTTAGGGCCGATGCGTTCCCCAATGAGGAATTCGAGGGTGTCGTCACAGAGATCTCGGGCGCGCTGGGTAGCCCGCGCATCGCGACCCGCGGTCCGCGCAGGCCCAATACGGTTGATGTTCTTGAAGTCGTTATCGACCTAGAAGGCATGCCGCCGCTGCTGACTGGCATGCGTGTGGATGTGTTTTTCCGTTTGAAGGATGCGGCGGCGGCCAAGTCGGCATCGGTGATGGTGCGTGCTAACTGACCCGTTGTCTTTCGCCCGTCATATCGCGAATTAGATCAGAAGGCCCCGGGGGAGCGGAACCGGGGCCTTTCTTGTTTTCTAAGCGGCACGAGCGGCGGCGTTGATGTGTTGTGCCAGGTCGTGCTCGATGTGGAGGCGGCGGGCCAAGTCATGCAAGAAGGCCTGCTCGCCACGGGTATCCGGGTCGATAGCGATGCGAGCCGCGGCGTAGACCTGCGCGGCTTGTTCCTTGCTGTGCACGGCTGTGGCGATATCGCTGGCGGTGGCCGGTGCGTTCAGTTCGCGCGCGAGGAACTCCTCGGCACCCGGCTCCAGACCACCATCCTCCTGAAGCCCCTTGAGGATGCGTTGCTGCTCTTCGGCATCGATCCTGCCGTCGGCGGAGGCTGCCGCGATCATGGCGCGGACCATGAGGACTGCGTCGTCATTGCTGAGCGAATCTGGGTCGAAGCCGGACCCGCTTGGCGGAGCTTCGATCTGGCCGGTGGCTGCGGCGTCGGCTGGCCCCCCGTCCTGATAGTTCTTGTAGGCTTTGTAGGCGAGGCCGCCTATGAGCGCGAGCGCGCCGAGCTTGGCGGCTGTGACGGCGGCCGAGCGACCGGTCTGGGTGCCCAAAATGAGGGCGCCAAGCCCGCCGAGAGCGGCCCCAGTTCCAAGTTGGTTTTTGGAAATCAGCTCTTTGACGGATGCTATCAGCTCATCCGGCGACTTGCCCGATAACTGACGTGCCAAATCCTCGATCTTGGCGCCTGCGCCGGTAGCATCCCCGATGTCACGTGCGCCCTGTCGGGTGCCTTCGGTGGCTTGCTTGAGCATATCGCCAAGAACGTCCGTGATGCCTCGGCCAGTGTCCGCACCGCCTGCGTCAGATGACTTGTCTGAGGATTGGGTGCCAGTGCTGCTCTTGTCGATGCCGAGCCTTCCTAGAAGGTCACGCAGGGGGTCGCCCTGCTGGCCGCTGCTGGTTGACTTATCGCCGGGCCGAGTTGCGTTTCGCAGGAGATCTTCAAGGCCGCTTTTGCCCAATAGGTCACCGAGGGGATCGCCTTGCCGGCCGCCCGCCGACGCGGTTGAGCGTTGGCCACCAGTAACAAGTGACTCGAGAATACTCTTTGCATCAAACATTTCACACACCTTTTAGAGCCTGGACTGAGGATTCAGACAGTAGGATGCGCGGCAGCAAGCGGCAAGGCGTTGCGGGCAAAAGGAATTTTGCAGGAGATAGCTGAATTAAGCGATTTAGACGGAGGCCTGCTTGCTGCCAGAGCCGGCCTGTTCAGCAAGAGCGACTTCG
>JAUWFF010000035.1 GCA_030607105.1 Filomicrobium sp. | reverse complement strand
ACTGCCCCGCAGCGATGTATTGCTTGACACCGTCAGGAATTATCCGCCTAACATCAATGCATTAGGCTGCAATATAGCTCTTTGTACTGAGGTTTTTGCATCATGAGTGATCTAGTTGGTTTGGGTTTTGAAGGTGTCAGTGCGGCCGATGACGTATTGACAAAATTGCGCGCTCTGCAGAAAGAGCATCTGATCGACCTGGAAGACGCCTGCGTCGTGATCCGCGATGCTGAAGGCAAGGTCCAGATCAAACAAGCCCTCAACCTGACAGCCCTTGGCGCAGCAAACGGCATGAGCACCGGCATACTCGTTGGAGCAATCGCCGGCCTGCTCATCATGAACCCGCTCGCCGGCATGGCCATGGGCGGTCTGGCCGGCGCTGGCTTCGGAGCCTTGTCCGGCTCGCTTTCCGACTACGGCATAAATGACGAGTTCATAAAGGAGCTGGGGGATTCCATTTCCAACAACTCTTCGGCGCTCTTCGTCCTCGTAAAGCGCTCCACTGCTGACAAGGTCATTCCGGAAATCGAAAGCTACAACCCCAAAGTACTGAAAACTTCTCTCTCGAATGAGCAGGAAGAGAAGTTAAAAGCCGCTCTTGCCTCCCGCGCGACAGCGTGAACCGGAAACCGTAAGACAACGCATTTGGTTTGGACGCCTGAATAAGTGTCGGAGGAGTGAAAGATGACAGACATCGACAAGATGGCCGCGGAGCTGAAACAAAAACGCGACGAATTGGCCCTGCAGATCAAGCTCGGCTCGATGGAAGCCAATGAAGAATGGAACGAGCTTGAAAAGAAACTCAATGACTTCGTAGCCAAGGCAAAGGTTGAGGAGACCGCTTCGGGTGTCAGCAATGCACTTTCAACCCTCGGCGAAGAGCTAAAGAAGGGCTACGAGCGTCTCACCAAAGCGCTTTAGTCTCGAAACAAAGCGAAAACCGGCCGGCCTCGTGAGCAAACGGGGCTAGCCACCCGGCCATAAGGTCGGCCGCACCGCGCTTACGCGCCAAAACAAAGTCTCTCGCAAGCGCACGCGCCGCAGCCCCCGCAAGACGGCACCGTTAAACCAATAGCGATACTCTGATTTCTTAGGCCAAGCGGATTCGCTACAACTAGGCAGTCGCATGCTTGCGTCGGGTCCCGATGCAGTGGGAAAGGCCAGTCGCAGATGCCAGCCAGCCAATACCCGCCCAAGCCTTCCAGGAACCTCGCCATCCTAGCCATCACGGCCGCCATCGCTGCCGTGTTCTTCAGCATGATCCAGAGTTTTCTGATAGCGCTCTTTCTAGCCGCTGTCTTTAGCGCGATGGCGTATCCATTGTGCAGCTGGATCGCCGCCAAGCTGGGTGGCCGCATGGGTCTAGCGGCAGCACTAACATTGCTGCTTTTGATCTCCGCCATTCTACTTCCCGGCATCGCTCTACTGCTGCTTGTGGCCGAACAGGCAAAAGACGTCGGCCAGCAGGCGATCCCGTGGGTCCAACAGCAATTGCAGGCCCCCGCCGGACAGAACCTCAAGCTTCCCGATTGGCTGCCGTTTCATAAACAGTTGGAAGCCTATGCCCCTACCGTTGCGACCAAAATCGGGGAACTCTCAACCGCAATCGGTGAATTCGCGGTATCGGCGATCACAGCACTGACCTCCGATGCCGCTCAGTTCCTGCTGAACCTGTTCGTGATGCTCTACGCCATGTTCTACTTCCTGAAGGAGGGGCCCGCTCTCCTCGATGGCCTGGAGCATTATGCCCTGTCCCTCGGTGGTGTTCAAAAACGCGTCTTCCAGCGAGCCGTCGTGGTTACGCGTGCGACGGTCAAAGGCACCCTTGTCATTGGCATCGTTCAAGGCTTTCTCGGCGGCCTCGGGTTTTGGATGTTTGGAGTCGGAGGCGCGGCATTCTGGGGAGCGGTCATGGTGATCGCATCGATGCTCCCCGTCGTTGGCACTTCGCTAGTCTGGATCCCTGGCGTCATATTCTTGCTGGCCACGGGCGAGACGACACCGGCAATTGGGCTTGCGCTGTGGTCGGCGATCATCGTCAGCAACATCGACAACGTGCTTCGTCCAATCCTCGTGGGTGGCGACACCGAAATGCCGGACCTCCTGGTGCTCATCAGTACCTTCGGGGGCCTCGGGATGTTTGGCGGCGCAGGCCTCATTGTTGGCCCTGTGCTTGCCGCGGTAACCATGACATTGGTTGATATCTCACATGAGACGCTGAAAGACGGCTCCGCCAAAACTCCCGGCGATACCTCAAAAGAGACGTCGACCGAAGAGCCTCACAAGCCGCCCGCCCCCGAGCCGGCCAAGGCGCCCGGAGATGATGAAAGTCCGGGGTTACTTGAAGTCGGCCTCAGTGAGGCACAAAAAAAGGAGCTTGAGCTCCTCAAAAAGGAGTTGGCGAACGTCAAGGCTGCCAAGCCTTCTCCGCACTAAAAACCAAACAATCCCCACTGCGGCGACCTCGGCCATCACTTCTTCTTGGAGCGTACGACCGTAGTGAAGGCATTGATTGCTGGAACAAGCAGCGCCGGTGAGAGGCTGCCAATGGGGTCAGCCGCGACCTTCGAAACCGTGGCACCAATCGTCTTCACATCATCTCGAATCTGAACGAGGTGCGTCTGGAATGCCTCCGCTTCCGTCTCAATCTCCGCTAAGGCGCTGTCGCGGAACTCCCGTATCATATCGGTTTCAGGTGCGGTCTTGAGGGACTGTGCCGATACTGCCAGCACCGCTGCAATGACGATGTCCGCCACTGCCACGGCAAGAGCAGCTTGGGCGGTCCCATAAGTTGTCGCCAACCAATAGAACCCGGCAACGTTAAGCATGATCAAAGCCAGCAGGCCAAATACGCCGGCCAGCACCAGGATCGTGATCTGACGCGATGAGCGCCGCCATTCGGCCTCGGCGAGCAGTCGCTCCGAACGCCACAGGATGTTGAGATTACGGGTCAGTGAATTCATTGCTAATGCTCTTGCTATCGCGCCGACAAGCGGCCAATTAAAACACCGAGAAGGAACGCCCCACCAACCGCGGCCACAGGGTGCTCCGCGATGTCGGATTCCACCGCTTCGGCGAGATCTCGGATCGCGATCTCAAACTCACGAAACTGTTCGGGAAGCTGAGAGGCGGCGTCGACAAAACCGCCGACCGTAAAGGATTCCGGCCCGCTCTCGATGTTCGGCCCTGCCTCAGCAGCGCTGGACTGTTGAGCTTTTAGCGCTTCGATATCGGCCCGCAGCGCGGCAAGCTCGGCGGCGATCTTGTTGTCAATGGCCATACTTAATGCAAACCCTTCTTCCTCTACTCTGAAAAGCAACATACGTACCTGGCAGAGTAAATTGATTTACCAAAACAGGGTCAACCAAGCCCTAGCGAAAACGACGGGGCCCGCTGTGTACGGAAATAATCACAGTAACCTTTAGGAACCGAGCGCCACCAGCAGCCGCGTCATGTCCTCCGGCAACGGGCTCTCGAAATCCATGACTTCCCCCGTGAACGGGTGCTCAAAGCCAAGTTCAGCTGCATGCAGCGCCTGCCGGTTGAGGCCTAGGAGTGCCTGCCGCGCCTCGTCGCCGAGCCGCCGCGAGCTCGCCTTGAAGCCCGTGCCGTAAACTGGATCGCCCAAAACCGGATGCCGGATATGCGCAAGATGCACCCGAATCTGATGCGTGCGCCCCGTCTCAAGCTCCAGCCGTAACAAGGAGACGGCATCCTGCCCCTCGCTATCGGCGAAGACCCGCTCGCGCTGGTAACGCGTGCGCGCATGCCGGCCCGCAGATTCTGGGACAACCGCCATTTTCTTGCGGTTGGATTGGCTGCGCCCCAGCGGGACATCAATAACGCCGCTCGGTCGCTCGGGCACGCCCCACACCAACGCACGGTACGCGCGATGCAACCGGCCATCCCGCCCGTGCTTGGCGAACTGTTCTGATAGGCCGGCGTGCGCGGCATCAGTCTTGGCGACAACAAGCAGACCCGACGTATCCTTATCCAGACGGTGCACGATGCCGGGCCGTTTCACCCCGCCAATCCCGGACAGGCTATCCCCGCAATGGGCAATGAGCGCATTGACAAGCGTCCCCGAACCGTGTCCCGGCGCCGGGTGCACAATGAGTCCGGCCGGTTTGTCGATGACAACCAGGTGTTGGTCTTCAAACACGACCTTGAGCGCGATGTCCTCGCCTTGCGGTACCGGGTCTTCAGCCTCAGGCACGTCGATGCGGTAAACGGCGCTGTGTTTGACCCGCTGACCGGCATCGCCTATCGTCCCGTTTTCGGTACTGACCGCCCCCGCTTTGATCAGCGCTTGGATGCGGGAACGGCTCAGTTCTGGGATCTTCGCCGCAAGCCAGCAGTCGATCCGATCACCGGCCTCTTCTTCAGTGGCCGAAAGATGGCGTGAGATTTGGCTCACCCGCAGGCTCCTCTTTATTAAACCGAACGACGAACGGGCTTCAACTGATGACGTCCAGCGACGCCAAACCGGAACTGGTCCCACCTCACTCTAAACCTGAAAGTGCCGAACACACGTCTCACTCCTGGTTCGAGCATCCCAAAACCGTCAAGCGGCTGCAAATCCTCGTCGTCGTGCTGGGCATCATTCTGATCGCCGGCTTTGCCGCCGTGATCGGCCGCATTGGCTATCTTGCCCTACAGCCCGTGCAAGACACGCCCACCCCCAAAGTAACGACACCAGGCCCTGCTACGACATCAACCACGCTGTTTCGCAACGAAGCGGCAATCTCTTTGCCTGCCGGCGCAACGATCGAACACATGGCCGTCAGCGCTGACACGCTGGCGATCCACTACCGTAATGCCGACGGTCAGGGCATATTGATCATCGACCCGGCCGCGGGCAAAACCAAACACCACTTGCGCATGGTTCCCGGCAAGTGACCGCCAGCCCAATCCTGGCCCGCCGCTTGATCAAAACCCGGCACGCTCCCATATCCAGTGGCCTGGAGCGAGGGTCCCGTTCGTCTAGTGGTTAGGACGCTAGCCTCTCACGCTGGTAACACGGGTTCGAATCCCGTACGGGACACCAGGTAATCACCTACGAGAATCAACAAGCTGGCCTGTGCCGGAGTTCCAATTCCAGAACAGGCCGAATTATCTGCAAGCTCAGGCCTTTGATCGTATTCACTGCTGAACGTACTCGGAAGTGTCTCGGTGGCCATCCACGACCTCGGGAAGCACGTTTCCAATCGAACCAGACGGTGGCTTGATTCCAAGATAATTGGTCACAGTTGCTGCGATGTCTTCGGGCCCGACCAGACGATTGACAATCGAGGGCTTTACTCCAGGCCCTGCAAACATGATCGGCACAAACGTGTCATACGAATAAGGTGAGCCGTGCATAGCGGCGAACAGATCAACCTTTGGATACAGATACCAGCCTTGCTCTTGAACGACCAACACGTTTCCCGACCGTGTCGGATGGAATGCCCTTTGCACCCTATCCAGAATCTGAGTGCCCGTTACCTTGCCTGTAAGCAGGTTTGTCCGCGTCACCGCAAGCGCAAAACCCGGGACCTTCAAGATTTCCTCCGCGAGAGCATCCTCAACCTTAGAAACATTGAGCCCCAACTTGCGCACTGTCTCCAAGTTCAAATATAGGCTCGGATTCCAGAACGCCACGACAATAGGCTCAGTCGTGTTGTAGCGCTTTTGCAAGGCGGCATTGACATGCTCAATAAACTTCTTCGGGTTGTGTCGCCCAGCCCCCTCGCCACTTCTTGTCATGAAAAAACCTCTCGACAGCGTCTCCGGCACTTGATCGGTTCCATGATCTGATGACAGAACGATTAGCGTCTTGTCCAACCCAACCGTTTGGTCGATGAAGCTGAAGAGATCGGCCAGTGTGGCGTCAAGCCGAAGGAGATTGTCTTCCGCTTCCAGACTATTCGGCCCATAGGCGTGACCGATATAGTCTGTTGCAGAAAAACTGACTGCTAGCATGTCTGTCGCGTCGCCTTGGCCAACAGCCTCCTGCTTGGCCAATTCCTTGACGAACTCAAGAGTCAGTTCATCTCCCTGAGGCGTGAATCGCAAAGCCTTGTAGTAATCAGAGTCTTTCTTGGCATTGCCGAGCGCGTGGGGAAACGTCGTCTTGAGATGCTTGTAGCCCTTCTCTCCTTGGCGATCGTCGTGATCGCCGTAAACATAGGTTGAAGGTGGAGCCTTTAGCACCCAGGAAGCGTCCTTGAACTTCCTGCCATGGTCCGCCTTGTTCCAGGCTTTCACCCATTCCGGGTAAACATCATAGTAGTAGGTGCTAGTAACGAACTTGCCGGATCCAGACGAATACCAAAATGCCTTGCCCAACTGGCCGCCGGGCAGTATGGCGCCGCGGTCCTTGATCGACACAGAAAAAACTCGCGACTTGCCACCTGATGCAATGATTAGCTCGTCGCCGATTGTGCTGGAGGTCAGATTGCGCGGCGACGTACCCTTGTGCTTGTTCTTGTCCGTCACCTCTTTCCCAATAATTGGATGCCTCGGATCCTCGACGCAGTACACCCGCTCTCCGGTTTCGCTATTGTGCCAGTCATTGCCTGCAAGACCATGCTGAGCTGCATTACCTCCTGTTGCTAGGGTGGCGTGACCAACGGCCGTGAACGTCGTGGAATGCCGGTAGTGAGCATTGGTGTATGACACCCCCTTGCTCATAAGATAGCGAAAACCGCCTTTCCCAAATCGGCTGGCAAATCGCCAAGGCATGTCGCCACGCAACTGATCGATCGTGATTTGCAACACAAGCTTGGGGGATTCCGCCGCGGTTACCGGCAATGCGGCGGAGAACAGAAATGCCGCGACTGGTGTCGTGGCGAGACGGGCCCAAAACATTGACCTTCGCATAGTGTTTCCTCCCTGAATCCAATTGTTAGTGTCTGCGCCACATCTCTAAACATTCTGAGTTGTCGCGAGCGTGGCCTTTCTGGATGATCACAGACCCGATCCTGAAAAGCTCAAGACAGCTCTTAATGGCTTTCTTTCTCGATGTTGCTCAGTCGGCGGAACCGGGTCAAGCGCAAGAGGCGGCGGGATCATCGCTGTCTTCTCTCAAAGCAGAGGTACCTGTCTTCTTAGCTATCCGCGTTGACGACTGGCAAACGCACACTGTCTTTCGTCAGAGTTTTCAGGACAGTAGGGCGTTTGAACTAAGAGAGTATCCGGCCCATCGGATTGCTCTTCATACCGCGGCTTTGAAGTGGTTGCGGCGGCGTTTTTCGATGGTACGGCGCTTTATCTGCTTTCGCATTTCCAGGATGTGTTAGGCTCTTCCGAATTAGATACCTGCAGCCGTCAGGTTGTCCAGGCTTTCGTGATGGCGTCGGTGATTGTAGTGGTCGACGAAGTCGGCGATCGCACATTCCAGATCGCCGGGCATGTAGTAGTTTTCAAGCCGCAAACGGCTCTTCAGGGACGGATGCCAGCGCTCGATCTTGCCCTGGGACATCGGATGATAGGGCTTACCACGCGTGTGGCGCATCACTTGACCATCGAGCCAATCGGACAGTTCGCCAGCGATGTACCAGGGGACGTTCTCCAACAACAGCCGGGGGCGTTGCAGGGGCTTGCTTGGTCAAGGCCTGACGCCTGCGGCGCCAGCTCCAATGTATCGGTGACATCGGTAGCGGCCATGCCGGTGCACAGCTTCCAGGCCACGATGTAACGCGAGAAGTCGTCGAGCACCGTCGACAGGAAGAGCCAACCCCAACGCACGACTTCAGGTACGTGAAGTCGGTCTGCCATCGTGCTGAAAGCGCGTCTCCGACACGACGTTGGTTGATGGCCGTTGTCGGGTTTCGGAACGTGTAAGCTGCCTTCAGGATGATGAAGGCCGGACTGGTGATCAGGCCATGCGCCCTCAATATCCGATACACGCTGGATTCCGAGACGAATGAACGCTTTCGGTCGGTGAAGGCCTCTGCCACTTCACGCGGGCTCAACGCTGGTTCATCGAGCGCGAGTTCGAGGACCTTCTCGCGCACATCATTAGGGATGCGGTTCCAGACACGGAGCAGTTTGGATCGATC
>JAUWFF010000172.1 GCA_030607105.1 Filomicrobium sp. | reverse complement strand
TGACCGCGTTCCGTTCACAGAGCGACTTTGCATGGACGTGCGGTGGGCCTCAGGATTGGCGTTTCCGGCCTTCGGATTGGCCGCCCACGCGCTATGAGCAAAAAGCGGTCAGGGAGGGCCGCCGCTGCTACTATTTGAGCTTTATCCGCAAATTGGGCGACAAGTAGTGTCAACAGCATGGGCAGAACGCTCAAAAAACTTTCATATTGAACTTGAAAGGCACGCCATCCTCACATATTGTTCAGTTGCTCATGATCATCTCAACTCTGTGAGTGGGTCCTTCCCGGGTCCACTCTTTTTGTTTTTTGGACGCCCATCGCGGCGGGTGTAATCGCGAGGACATCTGTGACAGAGCGTGCGGTCGCGCCAAGCGAGCGCTTCGTCCGTGAAACGGGATTGGCGGCGGCCCTGGCCGAACTTGTCGAGCCAGTGCTGGAGGATTTGGGCTTCAGGCTTGTATGCGCAAAGGTTGATGGTCGGGCTGAGACCACCGTCCAGATCATGGCTGAGCGTCCCGATGGAACAATTTCCGTCGACGATTGCGAGTTGATATCCCGGCAACTATCTCCGCTCTTGGATGTTCATGATTTGGTGCCGGGTGCATACCGGATGGAGATTTCGTCGCCTGGCATTGATCGTCCGCTGGTGCGGGCTTCGGATTTCCAGGATTGGTCGGGCCACGAGGCGAAACTGGAATTGTGCGAACTGGTCGATGGCCGCAAACGTTTCCGCGGGCGGTTGCAAGGTTATGAAGATGGCGAGGTGTTAATCGAGGTCGAGCTGCCCGAGATTGGCATAACCGTTCTAGGTTTGCCGCTAAATCTGCTAAGGGATGCAAAGCTCGTCCTAACCGATGAACTCGTTCGCGAGGCGCTGTCCCGCGCCAAGAAAGAAAAGCGCGGGCAGACCGCCGACGGGCCTATTAGTGCCGGTGATGAATTGGACTTGGAGGACTGAAGTTATGAGCATGGCCGGCGTTAGCGCCAACCGTCTCGAGCTTTTGCAGATCGCCAATGCGGTCGCCCGCGAGAAGCTGATCGATCCTATGATCGTTCTGCATGCGATGCAGGATGCGATTCAGAAGGCGGCGAAATCCCGCTATGGGCCGGAAAATGATATCCGTTGCGAAATTGACCCGAAAACCGGGGAAACTAAGCTAGTCCGTGTCCTCACGATCGTTGAGGAGGTGGAAAACGAGTCCACCGAGATCACTCTTGCTGTCGCCAAGCGTAGCGATCCAGACGCCGAGCTCGGTGGCGAGATCGTCGAACACCTGCCACCACTGGATTTCGGCCGGGTGGCCGCTCAGAATGCCAAACAGGTCATTGTCCAGAAGGTCCGAGAGGCCGAACGCGACCAGCAATTCGATGAATACAAGGATCGCATCGGCGAGGTCGTTAACGGCACCGTCAAGCGTGTCGAGTACGGCAACGTCATCGTCGATCTAGGCCGTGCAGAAGCCATCGTCCGCCGCGACGAGACCATTCCCCGGGAGAATTTCCGGTACGGCGATCGAGTTCGTGCCTACATCTACGATGTTCGCCGCGAACAGCGCGGCCCTCAGATATTCTTGTCCCGAGCCCGGCCCGACTTCATGGCTAAGCTATTCGCGGCGGAAGTACCCGAGATCTATGACGGTATCGTCGAGATCAAATCGGTTGCCCGAGACCCTGGTTCGCGGGCCAAAATTGCGGTCATTTCCAAGGATTCCTCAATCGACCCTGTGGGCGCCTGCGTCGGTATGCGCGGCAGCCGCGTTCAGGCGGTGGTTAACGAGCTACAGGGCGAGAAGGTCGACATCATCCAGTGGCGCGAGGAACCCGCTGAGTTCATCGTAAACGCGCTTGCGCCCGCCGAGGTCAGCAAGGTTGTGCTCGACGAGGACAATGACAAAATCGAGGTTGTTGTTCCCGAAAGTCAGCTGTCCCTGGCCATCGGTCGCCGCGGCCAGAACGTGCGCCTCGCTTCCCAGCTTACCGGCTGGGACATCGACATCATGACCGAGGCGGAAGAAAGCGAACGCCGCCAGAAGGAATTCAACGAACGCTCCGCAATGTTTATGGAGCAGCTGGATGTCGACGAAGTTATCGCCCAGCTGTTGGCGACCGAGGGATTTGCATCGATCGAGGAAGTGGCATTCGTTGAGCTGTCCGAAATCTCCCAGATTGAGGGCTTTGACGACGATACGGCCACTGAGATTCAGGAGCGTGCCCGCGAGCATCTTGCCCGCATTGAAGCGGAACGCGATGCAGAGCGCCGTGAATTGGGCGTAACCGATGAGTTGGCCGATCTGCCTAGCGTCACCGCCGCCATGCTCGTCGCTTTCGGTCGAGGAGGCATTAAGACGATGGAGGATCTGGCTGATTGCGCCACCGACGACCTAACGGGCTGGGTCGAGCGCAAGAAGGATAAATCCACCGAACCAGTTCGTCACGCCGGCATTCTCGACGGGATCGAATTCTCCCGCGCCGATGCAGAGGATCTTATAATGACCGCCCGAGTTGAGGCAGGTTGGATATCGCCGGAAGATCTGGCGCCTGCAGAAGAAGACACGGGCGAGGAAGGTTACAGCGCGGAAGGTGCTGAAGCCGAATCGACATCTGCCGAAGACAGCGGTGGGACCATTGGCGAAGCCGATGGTGGTTCAACACCTAATAGCGCGTCCTGACGTGGAACGCTCACCAGGGAGACAGTGTGCCGGAAGCAACGTCGGCGGACGACAAGACCAACAATGCCGCGGCCAATGTGCCGCGCGACGATCGCCGCGACCGCGCGGCGGCCGTGCGCTTTTGCGCGCTGACGCGTCGCGAACGGCCGACATCTGAACTGCTGCGCTTCGTCGCGGGCCCCGATGAGAGCGTTTACCTTGATCTTGGCCGCCGGCTGCCAGGGCGCGGCGTTTGGATCACAGCCGACCACCAGAGCATCACTGCGGCGATCAAATCTCGGACCTTTCAGCGTAGCCTGAAGCGTCAGGTGACTGTGCCGCAGGACTTGGCCGACGTGGTCGAAGGGCTTCTGACCCGCAGCGCAGTGCAATCTTTTGCAATGGCGAACAAGGCAGGACTCCTTGTCACAGGGTTTGACAAAGTGTCCGCAACTATTGAACGTGGGGAAGCCTTGGTTCTCGTGCACGGGATGGATGCCGCTCCCGGCGGTCGGCAGAAGCTTGATTTGAAGTTTTTCGCCGTCTGCAAGGCTGGAGACAGGCCGGCGCCCATTTTCGATTGCTTGAAGATCGACGAATTGAGTTTAGCCATCGGCCGGCCAAATGTGGTACACGCTGCGCTAAAAGCGGGCGGAGTGGCCGTTCGTTTTACTGAAGACGCGGCGCGCTTGGCCCATTATCGCCTTGGCGTTACGACCGGCGGGGATGGTCGCACCGATGCTTTAGAGTGCGCCACGGGATCTTCTCGGCTCGGCGAGGATATCGCGGGCGGCGGCGATCAGCAGGCTCGGGACAGGGAGGCAGCCTCATAATCTCGAGGCTTTGCTCTTCCTCAAGGACCGCCGGGCCGGTCCAACGGGATTAACGGCATGTCAGCGCATGCCATTGAAAGACACGGGTCGCGGCGACGCCGGGTACGGACCGAACGGATTGAACGGAAAACGAATGTCGGAAACTAAGGACTCAGACACGAAAAACACTAGCGGCAGCGGCCGAAAACCGTTGTCGCTTCAGCGCACGGTCGAGTCCGGTCACGTCCGCCAGAATTTTAGCCATGGCCGTTCGAAATCGGTCGTCGTGGAAAAACGCAAGTCGCGCAAGCTGGCTCAGCCGGGCGCTGGCGACGAACGTGCGGCTCAGCGCGGCCGTACCGATACCCGCGGCGATAAGAAGCCGGGCGCTGTCGGCGGTCGCAACCTTTCCGACCACGAACGCGACGCACGTATGCGCGCCCTGGAAGAGGCGAAGAAGGCCGACGCCGAGCGGGTCGAAGCCAAATTGAAAGCCGATGCGGCGGCAAAGGCAACAGAAGCCGCAGCCGGTACCCAGCCAGATACCGCCAAGAAAGTGGTTGAAACAGCTTCATCGGCATCCGCGCAGGTAGAGGAAGCTGCAATTCCGGCGAAGTCGAAAGCCGAAGTAGCCCCCACGCCAGCTCAGCAGGACAAGTCTAAGAGCGGTGCCGCGCCGGATGGAGTGGCCCCGGCCACCGCCAAGAGTTCAAATACTGGGGCCGATGCTCCGGCTGCCGGGCCAGCCTCCGCGACGTCAGCCAGACGCGGCAAGCCCGAAAAAACCGCCGCCGAAGCGTCATCGGCGAGGCCCGCGCGTCAGAGGCGCTCACTCGATACTGCTTTCCGTCCGCGCGAGGGCGGCCGGCCGAAGGAGATCATCCTGCCGGGCGCCGAACCGCTGCCGCCTCCGCCTGAACGCAATGAGGCCAAAGAAGAGCTCAAACCGACCAAGTCGCAGCGCCCACCACGTCAGGCCACGCCAGCGGTGGCCGATGAGGATGACGCCCGCGGCAAGGATAAGCGCGGCAAGTCGGCGCGGACACCGGCCCGGTCG
>JAUWFF010000050.1 GCA_030607105.1 Filomicrobium sp. | reverse complement strand
GGCGGCACCCAAACCCGTTCGAAACTGGTATCTCGAAGGATGCGTGCGTTCGCCACGCAGTTCAATGCGACGCCCCCCGAGATGACGAGGTTCTTTGATGGCTGCGTCCGTTCAATGTGCCGCACGACGTGCAGGACGGCTTCCTCGGTCACCACCTGCAGGGCATGAGCCAAGTCGCGATGACGGTCCTTGAGCTCTTCACCCGGCTCTCGCGGCGGGCCAAAGGTATCGATGAATTTCTGTGTGAAGGGCCACAACAGCCCGTAGCAATCAACGCTGACATAATCCCGGTTGAGCTTGAAGCGCCCCTCGTCTTCAAGGACCACAACCTTCCGGAACCGGTCGACGTACGTCGCCTCACCACACGCCGCCAATGCCATCACCGTGCCTTCCTCGAACGGTTTGAATCCGAGATGCTGGGTCGCACACGTGTAGAGCATGCCGAGACTGTCAAAGAACCCAAGCTGCCAGGTTTGCCGTAGTCGATTTCCTTGGCCCTCGTAGGCGCTCGACGCACTGACATCTCCGTGGCCATCCATGACTGCGACGCTGGCCTCCTCAAAAGGTGAAACGAAAAAGATGGCCGCATGCGCATCGTGGTGACCGACCTGCACCAGCGGCGGCAGCTTCAACGTCTGAAACCTCCTCCTCAGGGCAATCTGCAACCGCATCCAGAGATTGACGATACGGCCGTCCTGGGTCGCATGCGCGGCCGGCCGCAACAGATTCAAGCTCGCCGGCATGTTTCCCGTCACCACCCGGAAGAACGAGCCGGCCAACTTTTTCGTATTCCATGGGACAGTGAGATAATCAATTTCAGCGAGACTGCTTGAGGCGTCCTTGAATAGGATTTCAAAGGAGCGATGCGGGAACATTTTCGTATGCTTCTCGCGATTGAAGCGTTCCTCCTCGAAGATGACCTTCGGCTTCCCGTCGCACAATAGCACTAGCCCCGTATCATGCGTTTTGGAAACGAGGCCCAGGATATTAACCGGCCGTGTCATGCGATCCTTGTTTGTTTTGCACCATCGAGGCGGATATTCATGAGCCGATAATTCTGCAACCAACCTTCGCCTTCGGCAAGTGTTAACAAGCCCACAACAACCGTTTGAACTCGCTAGCGAAACAAGCCTCCGGCGATTCTGAAAATACTTTGCGCGAAAGCCATCCGGACCATCACGGATCGCGGCAAGAGAGCAGACCTGATATGCCCTTACCCCTAACAACAACGTCTTTGTCAGCATAATTAGCGCGCAAATCAAGTAGGACAAGACTTCGGAAGGAAACGGTCATGCCAAAAAATGAAAGGCACTCCGCATTCACATTAGTTGTATTGGGGACGATCGGCATTTTCACCGCGACCTTCACCGCTGTCGCTACGCAGGAAGAGCCCCAGAAAGTCGCGTTCGTAGGCTTCCGCATCATTAATGATGCGATGGAACCGATCAGCGATGCCGAAAACAACCGGGGCAGGCTTCTTGACACCATCCTGGTCAACAAACTTGAGCAGACGGGCCGATTCGAGTTTGTCCCGATCCCCAAAACCATCGCTGAACAGATCGACAAGGGCCCGTTTATAGGCGAATGCAATGGTTGTGAAATTGACTATGGCCGCAAGTTGAAGGCAGACCTCATAGCCTGGGGTACCGTACAGAAGGTATCCAATCTAATTCTCAACCTGAACGTGCATATGAAAAGCGTCCACTCCGGCGAGATGACTTACATTAAGAGCGTCGATATTCGCGGAAACAACGATCGTTCTTGGACCAAGGGTCTTGAGTGGATGCTGAGGTATTACACGCCGGGCCAGAAAAAAGAATAAACCCAATGAGGTCACACCGTCTCAAGCAACAAATCAACCTTCCAAAAGACGATCCGAGGAAACCTTGAAATGCCCTCTAGCAAGCTCTGCGCTATCAAAAGATGTCTTTTCTCGCCCCCGTTTGCCGTTGCCATGGCAATTGTTCTCGCGTTTTCATTACTCCCGGCAAGCCAAACGGCACTTGCACAGCAGCGCAGCAACCACAAGGAAGCAGTCAAGAACCTCAAGGCCTACGCCGCCTATAAGGCCGGTGAATATGATACAGCCCGCCAGTTGTGGGAGGAGCTTGCTGCCAAAGGCAATACGACCGCACTGGTAAATCTCGCCAATCTCTTTCAGCAAGGCCAGGGCGTCACTGAAGACCAAAAGCGCGCCATGTCATACGTCATCAAGGCCGCTAAACTCGGCGACGCCCGCGCCCAGTACGAACTCGGCATCGCTCACGAAAAGGGAACCGTTATCGAGCGGGATATCGATAGTGCGGCCAAATGGCTTCGCATGTCCGCCGAACAGGACTACGCCGACGGACAATTCGCCTACGGCGTCATGTTGGCGACCGGCTATGGCAAGGGAATAGACAAGGCCAGCGCAGAGGAGCGCTCACAAGCCCTCGAATGGCTGAAGAAGGCCAAGGCCAACGGCAATGTCGAGGCCGCCGACTACATCAAGGTGCTGACCAAGCCGGCCAGCTAGTATGCCGTCGCCCCGCCGGCAGCCCGACGCGGCAAGCTCAACGTTAATACGGATAGGGCTTTCCGAACAGCGCCGCATAGAGTTTTGCGTCCCGCCGGTAGATATCCGGCCGGAACTGCACATCTCCATCTTCATCCCGCCACGACGTCGAGTAGGTCACGTGCACCTCGATCGGAGATTTCAAGGACACGACCGTTCGTTTCTTGCTGTCAACGACTCTATCGACGCGTTTGCGGTCCCAGCCGGGAACAGACGTCGAGAGCACTTGCTCGGCCATATCGATCGGACGCGCCAGCCTGATGCAGCCGTGCGAAAACGCACGGGCGGACTTGCTGAATAATGATCGCGCCGGCGTATCGTGCATGTAGACATTGAAGCGGTTGGGAAACATGAATTTGACCCGCCCAAGCGCGTTGTTAGGACCGGGTTTCTGCCGCAGCCGCACGGGGAAGTTGGTCCGTGAGTACTGGCTCCAATTGATCGCAGTCAGCGGGATCGGTTTGTTATTGACGACCGCCTCAAAACCCTTCGCGGCCCGCGCTCCAGGTGAACGCTTCAGCTTTGGTAATTCCTCGCTGACCGCAATGGAGCGAGGCACATTCCAGTACGGATTGACCTCCACGTACGTCATCGTTTCAGAAAAAACTGGAGTCTGGTGATACGGCTTGCCGACCACCACCCGCATCACTTCTTGCACCTTGGAATTCTCGACCCTGCGCAAGTCGTACCCGGCGATGTTGACGAGGATGTAGTGCTTGCCTAGGTCTTCAGGCATCCACCGCAACCGCTCCATGGAGAGGACCACCTGGCGGAGCCGTGACTGAACGGGAATATTGAGCTGGAAGAAAGTGTTCTTGCCGACAATACCATCATCTTCGAGGCCATGACGGCGCTGGAAACGTTTCACAGCCCCCTGCAAATCCTCACCATAGATCGTCTCCTGCCCTAGCGGCGGCGAAACAGGTGCACCATCGGTAACTGCCAGTCTGGCTCGCAATTGCGGAACGACTTCGTTATCTTCGCCCGGCTTGAGAACGTCGATGACCCTGACACTTGGCCAGCCGCCGGCGGCCTCAAGAGCTTGATATTCAGCGAGAGCTTTCTTGAGTGCCTTATAGGTCGGCAGCTGCGGCTCCCAGGCATTGAAAAAGGCATCAACATCCCCAAGCGTGGAAACCAGTTGCAGGGCTGCGACCATGTCGATTTCCTTAGGCTGCCAAAACAGCTTGGAGTCAATTTTGGTTGGGAGGAAGCGGCCCTTCTTCAGTTGTGCGGCGTACTTCAGAAAACCCGCCGACCAGTACAGTTCCGCCATCGCCAATTGCTGCAGCTGCGCCTCTTGTGTCAGCGCCAGACGGTTTATCCGTCGAAAGGCTCGCAACTGTTCAATGAGATTGTCGCGCTGACCCAATCCATCTTTATGAGCGTTTTCGAGATGACGGATGAAGTCCGCGGCAAGCTTGTCATCCTGCCATAAATCTTGGCTCCCCGGATCGCCATAAAAGGCCCGAAGAGCTCCAAGCTTTTGGCGGATCGGAAGCGGTACTGACTGTGGCTTATCAAGGAGCGCTAGCAGGCTGGCCCTTTGCGGATCTTCCACGTTGACGCGGGTCTCTGCCTGCCAGGCGTCCGGTGTCACCTCCTGTGCTGCCCCGGGACCAGCTTGAACCAGCTTCCAGCTAACAACGCAGAACATCACCACAAGCCAGTAAGCCGCCCGCAGACCGCGCGAAAACAGGACCCGATTCACCGCTCGAATTGACATGTACAAAGCCTCGCCATTATCGCAGCGCAACAACTGAAACTCTCACCCCGCTACCGTCAAGTGAGCAGACAAAGTCAACAGCATTATCGTTGTGAATACGAAATCTTGGACCGTAGCCCCAGACAGGCTGGAATAAAATTGTGATCAGTTATTGGAAGGCTCTTTGCTACCCCCAAGGCAGCTCGCTGCCAGGCCAACGATAAAAAAATGTTGCATAAAATAACGCAACGTAAACGAGCATCGTACGCTCCAGCCCGTGTAAATCCCGGCTCGGCTACCATCGTAGGACCATAACCTTACCCCCCCAATCTAGGAAATCTTGAACCGGAACTGGAACGATCGAGTTATTCAATTTTGCAAGGCTCGTGTTCTTGACCTGCTGCCCCTCCCAAGCTTCCACGAGATCAAGGCTGCGCACCTGGCTGCCCGACATCGACTGTGCAATGAAGAAGCCAATTGTCAGCAGCGCAAAGGCAATCACCTTGAGCATCGTCGGCGCTCGACAAACGAAAAAGTAGAGCACCGCGATATAGGCGGACACAGTAACGAAGAAGATGGAATAGAGGCTTACTAGGGCATCGTCCGCACTGAAGCAAAACTACAAGAACTTTGCTTCTGTTATATCGCCTCCCCCGCAAGCTGATGTTACCCGGCACTAGAAGTAGAGCAATGACGCGACGGTGAAGAAGATCAAGACACCAAACACGTCGTTTGTGGTCGTAATAAAAATCCCCGTAGCCACCGCCGGATCAAGCCCCAGCTTGTCGAGCACTGCAGGAATCGCCGAACCTATCGTAGTGGCGATAATTGTCACCGTTACAAGAGCCAAAAACGCGGTCACAGCCAACACGCCCGGACGGTCGATCGGCGTGAACAACGTAACTAGAAATATCATCGCACCCACCGCAAGCCCGATCAGCGCCCCGTTCATGGCGCCACCCGCGAACTCGCGCGCCAGTCGCGCCCAGATGTCACCCGACCGCATCGTACCGCTGGTCAAAGCCTGGACTGAAACCGTCGATGCCTGAATTCCAGCATTGCCGGCGGTTGCCATCACCACCGGAATGAAGCTCGCAAGTATCGCCGCCTGCGCTAGCGCTTCCTCATAGGACCCGATCACAGTCGCGGCAACGGATGCTCCAAGCAAACCAGCCGCCAACCACGGCACGCGCCTCTTCACAATCTGCAACGGCGTATCATCGACCGTGGAGTCGGGCGATACCCCCCCCATCAACAGCATGTCCTCGTCCGCCTCATCACGTATGATCTGCGCAAGTTCCCGCTGCGACACGCACCCCAGGAGTTTTCCGTCGCGATCCTTGACGGCAATGAGATTGAGGTATCGCTGCTTGGCCAGACGTAGAACCCGCTCCTGATCCTCATCCGGATCGACGCTGACTAGATCGGTGCGCACTACATCACTGATCAGAGAGTCGCGCGGCAGGAGCAGCAAATCACGCATTCGCAGATAGCCTTTGAGACGGTAATCAGCATCGACCACATAAAGGGCATCGAGTTTCTCGATTTCGTCCGAGCGCGCGCGAATATCCGAAATGACTTGGTCGATGGTCCAAGTCTCTTGCACGGCGAGCACGCCGCTGCGCATGGCGTTTTCAGCCGTGTCCTTGTACTTTTCCAGACGCCGGCTGAATTCCTCGGCATCATCCCGGTCAGCGATCAGTCGCGCCGCCAGGTCATCCGGGAGTTCCGACAGCAAGCGCAAGGCCTGCTGCGGTTTGAGACGCTGCAACAACTTGGCGAAGCGTTTGCGGGTTTGACGTTGAGTAAGTGCAACCTGCAATCGCGGATCGATTTCCGACAAGACCCGCAAGCCCAGTTCATCGGGCAACCAACCAAACAACTTCTTCGCCCGCTTCGAGCTCAGCTTGGCGAACATCAACAACACGTCCGCGGGCTGCCAGTCTGCCAGTACCGCGAGGACGCGGTCTCGCCTGCCGCCTTTGATCCACTCAGACAGCAACCCGACAGTTTTAATGTTCGCCTTTTCGGCGGCCGGAGTCGTCGCCCGTTGCCAGCGCGGCAATATCGATCCGGGCCTCGGTGTCACACCGTTCCGATGAGCATTGTCTGTAGCGGACACGGGCTTTTAATCCGGTTCTGGGGAAGAAACTGCGCAGGTGATGTTTATGAGATCTGGTCTGCTCTGGTCTACAGCCGATTTACGATCTTGAACCAAGTTAACGGCTTGTCATGACGGCTCTTATCGCCACTTTCATCGGTTCAATCGCGGGGGCCGGCCAGTTGTGCCATTGCCTGTCCGCCGCCTAGACTGCCGCCGTATTGGAACCGCACGGCCGACTTTGCGGCCACCCAAATCGACATCCTTCACCTTGAAGCTCCACATTCACACCACCTCGAATGAACCTACCGGACGCTTCGCGCGACTTACCGGATATCAGTCCGCCGTTGTGGAGATGACGCACTATTCAAGGAGCCAACGTACTCAGAATAGGCAAGGTCCGTCTGCGGATCGGATGATGGCGGCACGCGACTTCGCCGCCTTCATGATGTTAATTATGACCTTTTCTCCGTCCCTAGACGTAAACGGTGTAAACACAGCCGCAAAGCAACTATCGCGCAAGGTGTTCCGTAGCGCTGGGCCGCCTCACGCACTGTTGGCCAGTTGCAAGTCAACATCTAATGACCCCACTGACAGTCATAGCCACGATCGAGCAACATCCATCCCCAACCAAAGACCCAGCATGCAAAGTTACTCAAAGCCGAACGGGCCGACCACCGGTCCGGCAACTATGCTTCGAAAGCCCTCACTAGGGAAGTTGAAGTACCGTCTCTGCGTCATTTGCCAAACCAAAACCGAAAGTGGAGTCACGGCCCGGCTCATCTAGATCTTAGGCGGCGCGTTCCAGCCCGCGCGCGAACTCCAGCGGGCCATCCCCCAAGTTGGGCTGACTTCCTACAGCACCTGACTTTAACACCGAGCCTGAACGTGCTTGTCCCGGTAAAAGCGCAAGAGGCAACGTTCGCGGGGCGCCAAGCCGGTCCTCCAATGGCATCACTCGCCGTAAAAACCACCTCCGCCGTAGAAGGATCAACCACCTCAGCACCGGAGCGGTATCCCTCCCCCCGCAATCACCACCAATTATTGCGCGAGAGGATAC
>JAUWFF010000156.1 GCA_030607105.1 Filomicrobium sp. | reverse complement strand
GTGACGTCGTGGATGGACGTGATCTGAAGGCCCAGCGACTGCAGCGCGCGCAGCGCCGATTCTCGGCCCGATCCCGGACCTGTCACTTCCACCTCCAGCACCTTCATGCCATGGTCCTGGGCCTTGCGGCCGGCATCCTCGGCGGCCATCTGAGCGGCAAACGGGGTCGATTTTCGCGAACCCTTGAAGCCCATCATCCCGGCCGACGACCAGGAGATCGTATTACCCTGAGCATCGGTGATGGTGATCATCGTATTATTGAAGCTGGCGTTAACGTGTGCCACGCCCGAAGAGATATTCTTCTTCTCGCGCCGGCGTACCTTGCCCCGCTGCTGTTCTCTGGCCATCGATCAGTCACTCTCTCATCTGCACTGATGCCGGTGCCACCCTGAGTGCACCAACGAACCGCTCCGCGGATCCGGAGCCACCGCGAACCGCGGCTGGTTATTTCTTCTTGCCGGCGATCGGCTTCGCCGGACCCTTGCGGGTGCGCGCGTTGGTATGCGTGCGCTGCCCATTCACCGGCAGACCACGACGATGGCGCAGCCCCCGATAGCAGCCCAGATCCATAAGCCGCTTGATATTCATCGCCGTCTCACGGCGCAGGTCGCCTTCAACGATATAGTCGCGGTCGATCGTTTCGCGGATCTGCAGCACCTCTGCATCCGTCAACTGATTGACGCGGCGCTCCGAAGGAATTCCCACCTTCGAGCAGATCTCATGAGCAAACTTGGTTCCGATGCCATGGATATACTGTAGCGCGATCGGAACGCGTTTCTGTGTCGGAATGTTCACGCCAGCGATGCGGGCCACGTGTGGTTCTCCTGGTACCTAGTCCAAATACGAATACGCAGCGGCCACACCCGTCAGGCGTGGCACTGTGCAGGTTTGTTTGTTGTCACTAAAGTCGCGCTGTTCGCAGCGATCCTCGCCGCGAACCTGCACGTACTTTCTCGATCCGAAAATCCAAGTCTTTTATACGCGGCACGGTCTGTCGTCAATAAAGTAAGTCCCCGAGCGTAATAAGCCCATATCAACCAAGAATTGCATTGATCTGCCGCTTCACGTCATCGATATCTGCCATTCCGTCAACGCTCTTTAGCCGATCCTTGGCGAAGTAGTAACCAATCAGCGGCGCCGTCTCCCGGTAGTAGGCCATGAGCCGGTTACGCACGGTCTCCTCATTGTCATCGGCGCGCCGCGAAAACTCAGTACTGCCGCACTTGTCACAGACGCCTTCTTTGGACGGCGTCTTGTACTTGTCGTGATAGCCCGCACCGCATTTCGCGCAGGAAAACCGTCCCGTGATCCGCTCGACCAGCGCTTCATCGTCGACCTTGATCTCGATAACTGCATCAAGAGTCTTGCCCTTGCTGCCGAGCAGAGTCTCGAGCGCCGCGGCCTGCGGCAATGTCCTTGGAAAGCCGTCGAGAATGAAACCCTTGGCGCAATCTGGCTGATCAATCCGCTCTGAGATGATGCCAACAACGGTCTCGTCGGAGACAAGCCCTCCCGATTCTATGATTGCCTTGGCCTTGAGCCCGACCTCGCTGCCCGCCTTGACCGCGGCACGCAGCATTTCACCTGTCGAAAGCTGTACGATGCCATACTTGGCCGAGATCTGCTCAGCCTGCGTCCCTTTTCCCGCACCTGGTGGACCAAGCAGGATTAAATTCATCGGCGTCTTCCCCTCCGCGACGTAGGCGTGGCTCCCTTGAGTTGGGCTTTTTTGATCAACCCTTCATACTGATGCGCCAACAGATGGCTTTGCACCTGCGCAACCGTGTCCATGGTGACGCTGACGGCAATCAGCAAAGAGGTCCCGCCAAGAATGGCTGCGAACGTCTGCGGCACCGACGTATTGGCGATCATCAGCTCCGGCAATAGACAGACCGCCGCTAGATATAGCGCGCCGACGGCCGTAATGCGTGTCAGCACATAGTCGATGTATTCCGCCGTTTTCGCGCCAGGACGGATGCCCGGGATATAGCCGCCATACTTGCGTAGATTGTCGGCGGTCTCCTGCGGGTTGAACACAACCGCCGTGTAGAAGAAGGCGAAGAAGATGATGAGCGCGGCAAAGATCGCCATGTGCAGCGGCTGACCATAGCCGAGCAGCGCCACTATGTAGTTCAGCCACTCCGACCCACCTTCGGCGTCTGGCGTGGCCGTGAACTGGGCGGCCGTAGTCGGCAAGAGTAGCAGCGACGAGGCAAAAATCGGCGGAATCACACCGGCCGAATTCAGCTTAAGCGGCAGATGCGAGGCGTTCCCCTGCATCATCTGGTTGCCGACTTGCCGCTTTGGATACTGGATCAACAGCCGCCTTTGCGCGCGCTCCATGAATACGATGCACAGCACCACCACAGCCATCAGCAACAGCACACCAAACGCTATGAATGTCGGGATTGAACCCTCATAAGACATCCTGAACAGCCCGGCGATTGCCGACGGCATGCCTGCGACGATACCGGCGAAAATAATGAGCGAGATACCGTTGCCGATGCCACGCTGCGTGACTTGCTCGCCAAGCCACATCAAGAACACGGTACCGCCGACCAATGTGATCACCGTCGACGCACGGAAGAACCAGCCCGGATCCATGACGACCGCCCCCGACTCGGTCTGCATACTCTCGAGTCCGATCGAGATACCATAGGCCTGGAACGTCGCCAGCAGCACCGTCAAGTAGCGCGTATACTGGTTGATAGTCTTACGGCCTTGTTCGCCCTCTTTCTTTAGCTGTTCGAGCTGTTTGTTCACGCTCGTCATCAACTGCATAATGATCGAGGCGGAGATGTAGGGCATAATATTGAGCGCGAATATCGCCATGCGCTCCAACGCCCCCCCCGTGAACATATTGAACATCCCCAGGATGCCCTGCGACGAGCGCTCGAAGGTCTCCGCGAAGGCCTGCGGGTTCACCCCTGGGATAGGGATGAACGTCCCAAATCGATAAACAACTAGGGCACCCAGTGTGAACCAGATGCGCCGTTGCAGGTCCTCAGCCTTGCTGAAAGCGGAGAAATTGATGTTCTGGGCGAGCTGCTCTGCAGCGGATACCATGACGTTCTGTCTCCCGACCCTCAAGAAGCGCCGATCAGAATCCGGCAACTACCGGTTCAATCAGCGCAGCGTTGGCCAATGTGCCATCGGCGCCAGGGATGCAGTGTTCCCAAGCGCCTCTAAATAGGTGGCCATCATACCGTAGTAAGACAACTTCCGACTGCCAGGCTTCGAAAGTGCGCCTCACTTTTCTTTTTCGGCCTTCTTGGCGGCCGTTTTGGCGCGCTTTGCCTCGTCAGCCTCGAGCACCCTCTTTTCGTTGATCGAAACAGAGCCACCGGCCTTTTCAATGGCCGCCTTGGCCGAACCTGTCGCGTGATCGACCTTCAGTTTCAACGCCACCTTCAACTCGCCGACGCCAAGCACACGCACTCCATCAAGCCGCCGCCGCAGAACGCCAGCTTCGACTAACCTGGCCACGTCGATTTCCTGCCCGGCATCAAGTTTGCCGGCGTCAACGGCTTCCTGCAACCGCGCCAGGCTCACCTCGTTGAACGCCTTCCGGCGCCACTTGCTGAAGCCACGCTTCGGCAGGCGCCGATAGAGCGGCATTTGGCCGCCTTCAAAACCACCGAGGGCGACGCCGTTGCGGGACTTCTGTCCCTTGACGCCGCGTCCGCCGGTTTTGCCGCAGCCCGATCCAATGCCGCGGCCAACACGCACACGTTTTTTGGCGGCACCTGGGTTATCTTTGATCTCATTAAGCCGCACGACTTCGAGCTCCTCAACTATGCGGGACCTTGCATTGCTATGAAAGCACACGCTTCCATTGGGGGTCTCCGCCTGCAATCTTCAGTTTCGCTACAGCCATCCGCCGGGCTCACTCCACGACGCGCACCAGGTGGGCGACACGCGCAATCATACCCCGCACTGCTGGTGTATCTTCCAGCGTCCTCGTCCGGTTAAGCTTATTCAACCCCAACCCCTTCAGGGTTTGCGTCTGCACTTCTGGCCTGCGGATCGCACTGCGGATCTGCTGGACCGTGATCGTCTTCTTTGTTGTATCAACCATTATCTCACCACCGTCTCAACTTCACCAGGTCCAACAGGACATCGGGTTCCGGTGCGAACCTGCCGGGGCCATCCTTCTAACTCATGATTCCACCGGAGCTTCCGCAGCCGTCGAGGCATCACGCCGCCGCGCAACAATGTCCGACACCTTGAGACCACGGCGCGCCGCGATCGTGCGCGGGTTTTCCTGTTCCTTCAGCGCCTCGATGGTCGCTCGCACAACGTTGTAAGGGTTCGTCGAACCAAGCGACTTTGCCACCACATCGTGCACTCCGAGCATTTCAAACACGGCGCGCATCGCACCACCGGCGATGATGCCAGTGCCCGGAGGCGCCGAGCGCAGCACCACCCGGCCGGCCCCGTGATGCCCTTCGGAATCGTGGTGCAGCGTGCGACCCTCGCGGAGCGGCACGCGCATCAGAGTGCGGCGCGCCTCCTCGGTGGCCTTGCGGATCGCCTCGGGCACCTCGCGCGCCTTGCCGTGGCCGAAGCCGACCCGGCCCTTCTGGTCCCCGACCACCACCAGCGCGGCAAAGCCGAAGCGCTTGCCGCCCTTGACCACCTTGGCCACGCGGTTGATGTGCACGAGCTTGTCCTTGAACTCGCTGTCGCGCTCGTCGCGATCGCGGTTGCGGTCCCGGTCTCTGTATGGGCGAGCCACGTTGTTGCCTTTCCGTTGCGTTTGCGCGTGCGCCTAGAGGCTCAGGCCGC
>JAUWFF010000152.1 GCA_030607105.1 Filomicrobium sp. | reverse complement strand
TCGATAAGTTCCTGTTCGGTGCAGCCGATCTGGATGGCGGCCCTTGCGAAGGGATTGGGAACGAGCGGAAACCCCTCCTGCAGGTGGTTGATGATCTTGCGGTCAAGATCATCGAGGTCGATCGTGGTTTCCGCGGCTCTCATCAACATCACGCGGCCTCTTCGCTGGGTGCGACCATGGCACCGGTCTGTTTGAAACAGCGCAGGGAAAAGAGAATCTTGCGCGGACAGTTATCGAGCCCGGCGGACGCGGATGCCTTGCCCAGCAGCTCGAGCGCTTCTTCGCGCGTTTTCGCGTGGATCATGCAGTACAGGTTGTAGGGCCATTGTTGTGAGTGGCGGGTGCGCCGGTAGCAAAGATTGACACCGGGAGCAGCTGCCAGAGCCTGACCTGCTCGGTCAACGTCCTCTGGAGCGACGTCCCAAACAACCATCGCGTTGGAGCGCCAGCCCAGCGCCCTGTGCCGGACGATGACCCCAATCCTGGGGAAGACACCCAGATCGCATAACTCTTTGATTCGCTGGATGACGTGCTCCTCGCGCTGACCCAACTCCGCCGCGATGTCCTGGAAGGGACGGGGAACGAGCGGCAGCCCTCGGGTCAGGCACTGAGCCAACTGGCGGTCCCCGGGACGACGGTCGAATGGCTCGCGGTCGGCTGCTGGAGCAACGTCCGGAGCGGCGGCCTTGCACCCGGTTAGGGTAAAACCAAGATCGATGTGGTAGGGCTTCTCCAAACGCAGATCGAGCACATGCTGTCCAGTCTTCTGGCTGGCCCGCCGCAAAGTCGCGTCCACACTTTCGCGGTCCGGACCTGTCGCAACGAACCAAATGTTCCAATTGTTTTCGCGCAGGTAGACGTGATTAATTCCAGGTTCGGCGGCGATTTGCGCCGCGACGTCTTCAACTTCGAGATCCGGGGCGGCAAGCGCGGCGAGCGTGCTTGCGCCCAAGGTATTGGGCCGCACTACGCCACCGACCCGGGCGATGATGCCCGATGTCTGGAGCCTGGCGAGTCGCTCGATAATTTCCAACTCATCAGAGCCCAGGCTCTCAGCAATGACCGCGAACGGTCTGCGAACAATGGGTAGGCCGCGTTGCCAGTTTTCCAGCAACTGCACGTCCATCAGGTCACGAACGTCTCGTTCCATGTCTTACAACCCTGTTCGATGCGCGCGAGATGTCAGGAAAATTCCACTCGGGCTTTTGGCCGGAATTTCAGCCTTCCTCGCAAAAGTCCGTGCGTCATAGACTTGCACCATGTCGCTATCACGGACCGACACCCAGACTTCGTGACCACGCGCGGTAAACTCCATGTGCAGGACCGCCGGGCCAGGCTTCCACTGCTTGATGATTTTACCGGTCTGCGTGTCGATCACCTGAATCGTGTCATTGTCGGGGTGAGCGAAGTTGACCCAGACGTGTCGTCCATCGGGGCGCGCCACGGCAAAAACCGGCTGTCCATGCACCTTTGTTCGTCCGGCCTCCTTGAAGCCGCGCCTGTCGACCCAGAGGACTTCGTGACGACCGACGGCGGGCAGAACGAAACGGTCACCCGCAAGGGCCCATCCCTCCAAGTGGGGCATTTTGTAGACCGGCAGCTTTGCCTCTCCCCGGCCGTAGTCGCCGAGAATACGCCGCGGCTCAATTGGATCGCCCCACAGGTCCATCAAAGCGAGGCCGTCTTCGCCGTAGAGGCCGGCAACATAGTGGCGACCGTCGGCGGTGATGAGGGCGTCGTAGGGGCGATCACCGATACCCTGGAACTTGGTGATTTGGGGTTGATTGCCTTTGGAAAAATCAGCGATCCATGTCTCGCCGGCATCCCAGAGCGTGAATACGAACCTCCTGCCCGGGGCGTCCACGAGCCCCACAGTCTTGGAGCGTCCTTCGGACCACTCGGCAGGAATCTCGGCGATCGGCTGCAGCGTTTCAGCGTCGAACACCCGTATGCCGCCCGGCTCATAGTTTGAGACTGCAACGAGGGTGCCGTCATCGGAAATTGCGCCCCCGATCGCGTTGCCGGCCTGCACGATGCGCTTGGCTACCGTGCCGGTCAGCAAGTCGACTTTGGTGAGACCGCCGTCGCGTCCGAATACAAACGCGAAGCGTGCGTCCCGCGAGAAAACCGCCGAAGCATGGGATAAATCGCCCAGTTCGTCGACACGGTTGATGGCGGTTCGCGTTGTTGAGTCGATAATGAGTAATGAGCCGGTTGCCCGCTCGATGACGATGCCCAGGTCACCGGTCCCGCGCAGAGACGACTCTTGTGCGACCAGGGTGCCGGTGATTACGGTTCCCAATGCAAGGATCAACAGCCCGGTGAAGAAGACTTTCATCGATCCGTTTCCTTCAAGAGATAGTTCGCAATCCAACGTGCGTCATCTTCGCTCATCAGCGGGCGCCACGGCGGCATAGGTGTGCCGGGCACACCGTCGAGAATGATCTGCGCTATGGTTTCTGGATCGGAGCCACTCAGAGCCATGGCGCGGATATCAGGGCCTAGGCCGCCCTTCAGCGTCATGCCGTGGCAGGACCCGCAATCCTGTCGGACGAGACGCTCGAGCTCGTTGGCGCGACTGGGCGAGAGTGGCTCGGCGGCGGCTGGATTGGCCGTAATCATCGCGACAAACGCTAGGAAGATGATCCCCCAAGCCAATGTGCTAGGCATGAAAAACCGCCTCGTGCTGGGCCGACACCAATGTCAGCGCCTGGTGCACGACCGGACAGATGTCCCGGTTCGCATACAGTGAAACAACGGAACCGATGATGAATAATATGGGGCCCTGGAAATCGGCAGCTGCGATCGTTGGCGTCACCGTACCTAGGTCGGAGATAATGCGTTGTTCACGTGGCGTTGTGCCGTTGTTGACAGCCAGGACGGGGGTTGAACTGGGCAGACCCGCCGACATGAGGTTCGTGGCAATCTCTGCGATATTGGCTGCGCCCATGTAGACGACGAGCGTGGTCTCCGGATCGGCGAGGCCTTTCCAATCGAAGTCTAGCGGTTGGTCGTGTCGGCAATGACCTGTGACCAAACGGACGCCAGATGCAAGTCCACGATGGGTCAGCGGGATGCCGATGCTCGCGGCGCAGCCCTGCGCGGCGGTAATGCCGGGGACTACTTCACATCGGATGCCGGCGGACCTCAACGCTAGAGCTTCTTCGGAGCCACGACCGAAAATGAAGGGATCACCGCCCTTCAAGCGAACGGTCATCCGCCCTGCACGCGCTTGTTCTACAAGAATGGCGTTGATTTCTTCCTGCGGCACGGGGTGGCGTTTTGGCTGTTTGCCGACCGCGATCATCCGGGCATGTGGATTGGCCAACGCCAGCACCGCGTCGGAAACAAGCCTGTCAAAAACGACGACCTCAGCTGCCGCCAGCAGTCTAGCAGCCTTCATTGTCAATAGATCCGGATCACCTGGACCGGCACCAACGAGATAGACGAAACCGGTCGGTATTTCCAAGGTGTTTGCCCGCAAGTTCGACGGTCTGTACATGAATTAGCTCTTTGTATATCAGATTAGGCTGCTTAGGGTTTTGGGGCGAGGCAAGCTCGCCGGCATCGAACGATTTGTCTTGGGCCATGCAAGAAACACCCGCCGGCCTTCATGCTACGGCGTGACCGTGATCTCGCCGATCATCCCCTCCCTTTCATGATGTGGTCCGCACAAGACCCTGTGTTTTCCGGGCTCAAGGTCGATCTCGATCTCAGCACCCTCGCCGCCGAAGTACCGCTCGGATTCAGGCTTACCCGCATCGCGGAACCAGAAGCTGTGGCTCGTGCGCTTGTCGAGATTGATGAACCGCACTTTGCTGCCGCGTTTCACGTCGAGCTTCGGCGGACAAAATGTGTATTTGTACATTGCAATGACCTGCACCGGCTCCTCAGCCATCGACTTGCCGTAGAGCTTCTTGTAGCGCTCGTCCGCTTTCTTGCAGATCTTGGCTTGCTCTTCATCGGTCGCGGCAGACGCATTGGAGTAACCTGTGAGTCCCAAGGCAATTACGATGCATGCCGATGCGGCGAGGCGTTTCAGATTGAGAGCTGACATGTGCAGATTCTCCTCAATTCCGACATGAGCCTTTGCGGCGCATGACCCCATTACTGTTTCACAGCGACGATTTCGGCATCAGCCGCTTCGATGCCAAACCGCATTTCCAGCGATACATGATGGAAGCGGGCGGACGTGTAGTCGTCATGAAGAGCTATGCTCATCGTGTAGAGCTTGCCCGGTTCAATGCTGATGTCGCCCGGTTTGTCCGACTTCAACGGCCGGCTAATGACGACTGTCCAAGTATCGCCCTCGCGCTTGCCAGTCGCTGTCGTTTCAACTCCGCCCGACATTAGCCGCTCCGCCATGATTGATCCGTTTTCGGCGGATTCGCCGGAGCGATATCGCAGGAGATCCATGAAGACCCCCTTGTTCTTCATTTCAGCCAGTTCATCCGCTGACTTTAGTTTGTCGCCACCTCCACGTGGCTTGCCGCCGCGGCCTCTGATCTCGATCTTCGTACGGCTCTCCCCAAGGTACTTTGTAAGGCCGTCCTTCATGTCGATTACGTCTTTGTGCGGGCTCGCCGCCAATGCTTCGGGCTTCGGCGCGTCGGGCATGTAACGGCTGTCATTGTGGCATGAAACCCAACACCCTGCCTGGTCGCCATATTCGACGCCTTCACCGGCAAACATAACTGCGAGTTTCGTTTCGTTGGCCGGATCCATCTTCCCGCCTTCAACGAACGGCACCGGCGTGTGGGGCCCGTTTTGCCACTTGAAACGGAAATAGAGATTGTCGGCGTCGTAGGCGGACTGCACCTCGACATCGACAAATGCGCGCTTGTTCG
>JAUWFF010000273.1 GCA_030607105.1 Filomicrobium sp. | reverse complement strand
CATTCACGGACGAACTGACCGAACACGGGTTGTCCGCCACCGCTGTGGTTTACGTGCCACCCGCATGCGAGGACGGCGGCTGCCGCGTGCACGTCGCATTTCATGGTTGTCAGCAGAACCGCAACGAGGTCGCAGCGGCCTTCGTTCGTGATGCCGGGTACGCCCGCTGGGCGGACGCTAACAAAATCGTCGTTTTATTCCCGGAAGTTAGCGAATCCGCTTTGACCAATCCCCTCGGCTGCTGGGACTGGTGGGGCTATACCGGCCGCGACTATCTCACCCGCGACGGCGATCAGATCACGGCAATCCGCCGCATGCTGGACCGCCTGGCAACACCCGCTTTGGGCGCCTGATCAGGCTGCCTAAATGCCGTGGCGCGCGGCTGCTTCCTTTGTCCATGTGAACAACGCCCCCTGCGTCCACAGGCGCGTTTTGCACGCTGCTGTAGAAAGTATATTGTCCGCTCCGACGGCTAGCGCGCTTCACTAACCGATGAAACTCCGGGGGATGCGAAAATTGCTGACGCTGAAGCAGGCCGCGGAATTCGTTTGGCCGCGCTGGGACATCGCCCGGCGCACTTCGAGCCGCAAGCGGCACCTTGAACTCGCGACCAGGTCTCTTGCCGTTGTGTCCCTCGGCGTCTGGATGGCGTCGGGTGGTGAAGATCCGCTCGAGGCGGAACGTGATGCGGCGGCGCGCGACTTAGCCACGGCCGCCAGCTCGGCGCCTCCGACCAAGGAAATGATGGTCGCCTTTTACGGTGGTGCTCCTTACACCTATCCCAGTCGCGTCTCGCTAAAGAAAGACGGTGTCCACGACTTCACGGTTGATGGCGTCGAATGGCGTGGCGAGCCCTTCATTGATCCGATCTATTACGGCGTGCGCGTCGTAAGGTGGTTTGAGGGTGGCCGCACCGGGGGGATGCTCGACTTCACGCACTCAAAGACCATCGGTGAACTCGACAAGGAAGTGAACTTCAAAGGTCTTTTGAACGGCGAACCGGCTCCTGCGAAGGCCAAGCTCGGTGATGTCTTTCGCCGTCTGGAAGCCAGCCACGGCCACAATATGCTGACCTTGAATGGCATGTTGCGGCTGTTTGATCTTCATCCGCGCTTGTCGCTCTACGGCGGACTGGGTGCCGGAGTTAACCTTCCACATTCTGAGATCCAGTTGATGAAGGGCGGCGGCCGCACCTACGAGTATCTTTACACCGGTCCCGCGGCGCAGGCCTTGATCGGACTGGAGTTCCGCGTGCCGCGGATGAGCTACTTCTTGGAGTACAAGTTCACCTTCGCTCTGTACGACGTGCCGCTGAGCGAACTCGACGGTACTAAAATCGGCCTGTTTGCTGATCTTTATCGGCAGGCTGCACGCTGGTGGTCTGGAGAGTCACCCCCCGGCGGCATCCTTTCAAAACAGCTCATAAGCCATCAGGCGATCGGTGGCATCGGCGTTCGCTTTGGGGCCAAACCTGCGGCCGCGCTGCCGAATTAGAACTTGCTATTCAAGGACTTCGCCCTTGGCGACCCCCCACAGCTTCCGCTGGGAAATGTAGCCCTTGAAGTCGCCAACCGAGACGTTGCACCAGTTTCCGTCACAGGTGTGAATATCGGCGATGACACCGGCTTCGACTAGCGCGATCGCTCGGCCTCCCTGGCCGGGCCACTCACTCAGAGGCTCCTGAGCGCGCGGTTCGCCTTTCTTAAGTTGCAATGGTAGCACTTGCGCGGTGCGCCGCCCGGAAATCAGCGTTCGCAGCACCCATCCTTTGGTACCTTCCGCATCAGTGATTTCGCGCCAGGCTTCGAATTCGCGGATGATCTTGACCGGCAACCCGGCCCGCCGAAAGACCCAGGCGATCGGATAGTCCAAACCGGGGCCCTTGCGCAGGTTAACCTCGCTGGCCTTCAGGCTTGCAAATCGAGGATTGGACGCACTCTGATTGTTTGCGCCTTGCGGCATTGCCGGCGTTGCAATAGCAAGACTTCCGGCCGAAAAAACCAGCAACCAGGCGATAATCTGCAGTCTGCTCAATTTAATGACTCCCGCGCGTCTGAGCGACACTTCAGACCATTGCTTTGTCATGGGTGTGACCATCTGTTAGACAACACCAGCCACTACCGTGGGCGGCCATCCCAGATACGAACCAACCAAGATACCTCAGCGAACATGCCGAACAGCCAGAAGAAACCCGTAGTCATTGTCACGCGCAAACTGCCTGACGTTGTCGAGACCCGTATGCGCGAGCTGTTCGATGCGCAATTGAACGTCGACGATACGCCGATGACGCACGCACAGCTCATCGATGCGGTCAAAGAAGCTGATGTGCTCGTCCCCACCGTCACGGATCGTATTGACCGCTCGCTCATTTCCCAGGCTGGCGAACGCCTCCGGCTGATCGCCAACTTCGGCACCGGCGTCGACAATATCGATCTCGATACCGCGAGCAACCGGGGCATTATTGTTACCAACACGCCAGGTGTCCTCACCGAGGATACCGCCGATATGACCATGGCGCTGATCCTCGCCGTCCCCCGCCGGTTGGCCGAGGCGACGCTTTACATGAAGGATCCGAATACGGATTGGGCGGGCTGGTCACCAACGTGGATGCTCGGCCACCGCATTTTCGGCAAACGCCTCGGCATCATCGGCATGGGCCGCATCGGCCAGGCTGTCGCCCGCCGCGCCAACGCCTTTGGCCTGCAAATCCACTATCACAACCGCCGCCGCCTGCCCGAGGCCATCGAGGAGGAATTTGAGGCGACCTATTGGGAAAGCCTGGACCAGATGCTGGCCCGCATGGACATCGTCTCTGTCAACTGCCCGCATACGCCGGCGACGTACCACCTGCTGTCAGCCCGTCGTCTGCGGTTGCTGAAACCAGATGCCTACGTCGTCAACACCGCCCGCGGTGAAGTCATCGACGAAAACGAACTGGCCCGCCTGGTTGAGCAGGGCGCCATTGCGGGCGCCGGCCTTGATGTCTTCGAGCATGAGCCTGCGATCAACCCGAAGCTCGTGCAGTCCGATCGCGTGGTGGCGCTCCCCCACTTGGGCTCGGCGACCATCGAGGGCCGCATCGACATGGGCGAAAAGGTCATCATCAACATCAAGACCTTCATCGACGGCCACAATCCCCCCGACCGCGTGCACCCGGGCATGTTTTAGGTAGGCTCTGGCCATTTGCGTTCGTAACTGGCCTTATTGGGGAGCCCAGGAAAGCACAGACATCACTCGCGCAAGCTCCGGTGACACTAATTTGCAGGAGAACTAGAACATCGTGCGCGGCATCAAGATTGTTTCTGGCGGCCAAACAGGCGTTGATCGGGGAGCCCTGGATGCAGCGCTCGCCAAGGAAGTGCCATGCGGCGGCTGGTGTCCGGAAGGACGCCGGGCCGAGGATGGGGTAATCCCGGCGCGTTATCCTGTGACGGTCCTTCAGGGCTGTGGTTATCGCGAGCGCACGCGGCAGAATGTCTTGGATAGCGACGCGACGGTTATCATTTACTTCGCACAGATCGAACCGAAAAGCGGCACGGAACTTACCATCGAT
>JAUWFF010000166.1 GCA_030607105.1 Filomicrobium sp. | reverse complement strand
CAGCTCATGAAACTCGGCATGGCGCCCACCACGACTTTGCCCCCGCTGATGCAATTCCATGAGACGCCGACCTAACCCGATCGCAAACTATCCTCAATTTTCTGCGGATTGCGCATGGCATCCGGCGCCACGGGTTTGCTGCTCACGGCCCGACGCGTTAAACGCTGCCAAGGAATAATGCCGACCGAGTCGGAAACACCATAAAGCCAGCCAAGACGAACCCGCCCACGCGATCCCACTGAAAACATGACAACAAACGCACGACTTAGCGACCTCCAGTTCAAACTGGAATACTACGGCCTCCGAGCCGTTATTGCGATGGTCCGTGCCTTGCCGCTCGAGACAGCAACCGCGATTTCCGCGAAGACCTGGTCCACGCTGGCCCCCATCCTCAGTCCGAAGCGCCACCAGCGCGCCCTTGACAACTTGCGCATTGCGTTTCCCGAGAAATCCATCGAAGAACTGAATAAGATTCGCCGCCGCCATTGGGAAAACCTCGGCCGCGTCATGGCCGAGACCATGCAGATTGACAGGATCGTTTCCGACCCAACACGCATGACCATCAAGCCCGCGGCCATGTTTCAGCGTTACCGCAGCAAATACGGCGCTGCAGTTGGCATCTCCCTTCACATGGGCAACTGGGAACTCGCGATTTGGCCGCTAGCACATGCAGGAGCTAACCCGGCCGCAATCTACCGCTCCGTCACCAACCCCTACGTCGATCAATATCTCAGAGACCAAAGGAAGGACCTCTATCCCGGCGGCTTGTTTGGTCGTGGAAAAGTGGGCGACCACGGCGATGACCGTAAGACGGCCCGCGTCATCACCGATTACGTCCGCAAGGGCGGACGCCTCGGCATGGTCTGCGACCTCTATGACCGGTCTGGGATCCCGGTTGAATTTTTCGGTAAGCCGGCCAAAACACAGGCAATCGGCGCCATGATAGCTCGTCGCACTGGTGCGCGCATCTGGCTGTCGCGCTGCAGACGCATCGGCAAATCAAGCCGTTTCGAAATCGAG
The DNA here is from genome assembly GCA_030607105.1 of Filomicrobium sp. Classification (GTDB taxonomy): domain Bacteria; phylum Pseudomonadota; class Alphaproteobacteria; order Rhizobiales; family Hyphomicrobiaceae; genus Filomicrobium. Next base: position 3,614 of record JAUWFF010000166.1, on the reverse strand, counting down.
CTGCGAGAATTACGCGTCCCCAGATCGAACAACCAATCAACCGACATCCAGTGGATCATGGCTGAGATGCAGCGCCAGTTCGAGGATTGGATCCGCGAATCACCTGAACAATGGATGTGGTCCAATCGTCGCTGGAGCTAAATCTCCCCTTCTCGAATGACAAGGCCCGCGAAGCGTATTCGGCAGACGGAGAAAAACCGGCATCAACCGCACTCCAGCCTTGCAAATATGCCGCATCGGGATTTTCGGTTAAGCGTACCCTCGTTAACCAAAAGCTAACCTCCATCCTGCTCCATGTTTCTCGTGATCCGTGTGCGTTTGCTGACGGAAATGAGTTCCAGTGAGTTGAGGGTGAGTATCGCTGATGCGCGCAATGTTCGCGTTTATGTACTTCGCGGCGGCTATGGCCGCCATTCCATATCATGCCAGTGCCGATAACATGCGAGAGGTCCGTGGGCTCGCGGCAATGCATAAGATTGGTGTCGAGAACGGACGCCTTTGTATGAGCGACCACTACCACTATGGCGAGACGGGTACTTGGCCAACCCAGCGCAAAGCGAAAGCGCGCGCCGTTGAAGCCTGGGCAGGGTTCACTCGTCTGGAATACGGAAACCGTTGGGCCGACTTCCGCGTCGCAGCCGCCAAGAAATTCAACTGCAAGACAAGAAACACCAACCGAGGCCCGGGCTGGACATGCGCCGTTGAAGCCCGGCCCTGCGCCAACTGATTTGTTATTCGGCCCTGCCGAATCGCAAAATCACGGTGGACAATGTGAAAAATGGTCCACTTTCGATCGCGTGCTGTGATCAATTTACAGCGCTAGTAAGTTTTCCGTGACCAGTGCTCCACTCGCGCATGTTACGGAAACGAATTGTCTGTCAAACTGCCAACGCTTTGCAGAATTGACTGACTCTCGGGGGACTGGAATATGGCACTCAAGCACACGTTATTAGTGGCGGCAGCGTTAGCTGTATCATTACCAACACTTCCTGCATCGGCCGACGAAACCGGGCTCGCCAGCATGCATGATTGGGTCCGCGTTGGCCGAAAAGTTTGCTATACGGAACACACCCACTACGCCAGCTCCAACGGCCACCGAACAAAAAGAGCTGCCCTCAATGCCGCAATCAAAGATTGGCAGGAATTCACGGCATTCGAGTACGGGACGTCTTGGGCCTATTTCAGGCGTGCCAACGCCAGGCGGAAGGCCTGCAGCCGCCAAGCGAGCGGCTGGTCGTGTTCGATTCAGGCTCGCCCGTGCAAGCGTCGCTGATTTCATTTGAGTTCCTGAAAATCCCACGAAGCGCCGATAACCCGTTGGGTTATCGGCGCTTCGCGCGTTTTTGCATGCTCATAAATCCGCCAATTCAGACCGAGCTAGTACGAATTAATTAAGTCGCTTTGTTGCAAGCGCGAACTCAATTTGGCATGGTCCGCGCGCTCATTCGCCAAACGAGGCGATGAGGCGCACTGCACTTCGCGCGCTGACGCGTTGCCACATCCACCCGCCACTGGCCCCTTCCGGGAGGGACTAACGACATGAACGAGATCCTATGGGGGATCATCGCTTGCGGTGTTCTTTCGATCGTCTACGCCGTTTATACCATTCAAAGCGTGATGTCTGCAGATGCTGGCAATGCACGCATGCAGGAAATCGCCGGCGCTATTAGTGAGGGCGCCCAAGCCTATCTCGGCCGCCAGTACACAACGATCGCTATCGTCGGCGCGATAATATTCGCCGTCGTTTGGGCCCTCTTGGGCCACTATGTCGCTATCGGCTTTTTGATCGGAGCAGTTTTGTCGGGCGCCGCCGGTTATATCGGCATGCACGTCTCGGTTCGCGCAAACGTCCGAACCGCGCAAGCCGCCTCCGAATCCCTGGCTGCCGGCCTTGATCTCGCCTTCAAATCCGGTGCCGTGACCGGCATGCTGGTTGCAGGCCTCGCCCTCTTGGGTGTTACCGGTTACTATTTCCTGCTCACGGGACCGCTCGGCTTTGAGCCAGCTTCTCGCACCGTCATTGATGCGCTCGTCGCACTGGGCTTTGGCGCCTCGCTGATCTCCATCTTCGCCCGTCTCGGTGGCGGCATCTTCACCAAGGGCGCCGACGTCGGCGGCGATCTCGTCGGCAAAGTCGAAGCCGGCATTCCCGAAGATGACCCCCGCAATCCAGCAACGATTGCCGACAATGTAGGAGATAACGTTGGGGACTGCGCCGGCATGGCTGCCGATCTCTTCGAGACCTATGCCGTGACCGTCGTGGCCACCATGGTGCTAGCAGCGATCTTCTTCCTTGACTCGCCGGAACTGTCCTCACTGATGGTGTATCCACTCGCGATCGGTGCGGTCTGCCTCGTCACCTCGATCATCGGCACCTTTTTCGTGAAGCTTGGCTCCAACAACTCCATCATGGGTGCACTGTACCGCGGATTTCTCGCGACGGCAGTGCTCTCAATTGCCGGACTCGCGGCCGCCAACTACCTCGTATTTGGCGACAAGGAAAACGGCTTCGGTGTCATCGCAACCACCACCACGGGCGTTGAAATCACCGGCCTCAACCTGTTCCTGTGCGGCATTGTCGGACTCGCTGTTACTGGCGCCATTGTATGGATCACAGAATTCTACACGGGCATAGGCTTCCGACCCGTCCGTTCAATCTCCCAGGCATCTGTCACAGGTCACGGCACCAACGTCATCCAGGGACTTGCTGTTTCGCTGGAAGCAACAGCCCTACCAACAATCGTGATCGTCGCAGGCATTTTGCTGACGTATAATCTCGCCGGTTTGTTCGGCACCGCAATTGCGACGACCACCATGCTGGGCCTCGCTGGTATGGTCGTCGCGCTTGATGCGTTCGGTCCCGTTACTGACAATGCTGGCGGCATCGCCGAAATGGCGGGCCTCCCAACGGAAGTGCGCAAATCTACCGATGCCCTCGACGCCGTCGGCAACACGACCAAGGCCGTCACCAAAGGCTATGCCATCGGCTCAGCCGGTCTCGGCGCACTTGTTTTATTCGCGGCCTACAATTACGACCTGAAGTACTTCATTGCGAACCCGGATAAGTTTCCTTTCTTCAAGGACGTCGAGATCAATTTCGGCCTCGACAATCCCTACGTCGTTGTCGGTCTGCTCTTGGGTGGCCTGATACCATATCTGTTCAGCGGCATCGCCATGACGGCAGTCGGCCGCGCTGGTGGCCAAATTGTCGAAGAAGTCCGCCGGCAATTCCGCGAAAAACCCGGCATCATGGAAGGCACCGACCGACCCGATTATGCGGCCGCTGTCGACTTGCTGACCCGTGCAGCGATCAAGGAAATGATCGTCCCTTCACTATTGCCGGTCCTTTCGCCCATCGTGCTGTTCTTCGTGATCAACGCCATCGGAGGTAAAGGCGCCGCATTCTCCGCAGTTGGCGCCATGCTGCTCGGCGTTATCGTCACTGGCCTCTTCGTGGCCATCTCGATGACATCCGGCGGGGGCGCCTGGGACAACGCAAAAAAATCCTTCGAAGATGGCTTTGTCGATAAGGACGGCGTCAAACACCTCAAAGGCTCGGACGCTCATATGGCGTCCGTAACCGGTGATACCGTTGGCGATCCCTACAAGGATAC
>JAUWFF010000324.1 GCA_030607105.1 Filomicrobium sp. | reverse complement strand
GATCGCCGCGATATTTCCGTGTTAGACCTCCGGCCTGCCAACGCAACCGCCCTTGAATGCCGCCGAGCCGGCAACCAGGACGTCAGCCGCGGCCGCGGCAACGACAGGGGCCGTCTCGGCTGTGACACCGCCGTCGATTTCGATATGGACTGGCCGGTCCCCGATCATCTCGCGTAGGCGCTCGACTTTCGGCACCATGCTCTGAATGAAGCTCTGCCCGCCGGAGCCGGGATTCACAGTCATCACACATACAAGGTCGATGCGGTCGAGTACGTGTGCGATTGCCTCAGCCGGAGTTGCAGGATTGAGTGCCACGCCCGCCTTGCAGCCTGCCGCGCGGATCGCCTGCAGCGTCCGGTCGAGATGCGGCCGGGCTTCAACGTGCGCTGTAAGGATATCGCTTCCCGCTTTCGCGAACGCCTCGATAAAGGGATCGACAGGCGCGATCATCAACTGCACATCCATGACCGTCTTGACGTGTGGGCGGATCGCCTCGCAGGTCTGCTGTCCGAAGGTGATGTTTGGCACGAAGTGCCCGTCCATGACATCGACGTGCACCCAGTCGCAGCCCTGCTGCTCAATCGCTTCAACCTCGGCGCCGAAGTCAGCCGATAGGACGGACGGGGCGATCTTGATATCGCGGTTGAAGGCACTGTTGCCGCTCATGTTAAGTCCCCGCTTCGTGGAATGCTGATCATGGTTAAGCACACGCCCTAGGCGGCAGCCCGCCCATGTCTTCCACGCATCGAAATCGCTGCCGGCGGCGTCGTCAAGTTCTACGTCGGTCGCTCAAACGAATTCTTTGTTGGCTCATCGCGACGCGACGCGCAGAGGCCCCCCAATGTCTGGGTGTTGACGCCGCATAAACCGGTCAGTCGCCCGGTTCACTGGGGCATTCTTGACCACGCTGCGGAGTCTCACGACGAAGAATGTAAATGTCCATAATCCAGCCATGCCGGGCCCGCGCCTGTGAACGTGCCGCGACAATCCTGGGGCCCGTATCTTCAAGTGGGCCCGACAGGATAATCTCCTCCGGCCGCCCGAGGAACGCCCCCCACCAAATGAAAACACCCTTGCCGTCAAGGCTTTGGAACGATGTCTCGCCGTCGAGCATCACTGCCAACGTATCGATACCCTCTGGCCAGCCATTGTCGCGCAGCTGACGGCCCGTCGTAATGAGCACGTTGCCACCGATATCATTGAGAGGCGTACGATGCGCCGCGGTCAGCGCCTGAAGCGATGTGATCCCAGGCACGACGCGAACGGTGAAGGGCAGTTGCTCTGAAAGCCGCGCGGTGATCCGCAATGTACTGTCGTAGAGTGATGGATCGCCCCATACGAGGAGGGCGACGCGGCCACTCGTTCCGGCATGGTTGGCGATTTCCTGCCGCCAGGCAGCCGCGATGTTCGCGTGCCATTCCTCAACGCCGGCAAGATAATCTGGGTGTTCAACGTTCCGCCGCGGCATTTGGAATTCAACCACACGCGTTTCCGGTTTCGTTGCGAATTCAGCAACCATCTGCCGCCGCACGTCGGCGAGGTCCGATTTGTCAGCGCCCTTCAATGGAATAAGGATGATATCTGCGGTCCTGAGCGCTTTGATGGCTTCCAGCGTCAGGTGATCGGGATTGCCGCTACCAATACCGATGAGCAGAATTTCAATCATGCGATCCTGGAGGAATGAAAAAACGGCCTCCGCTAAGAGGCCGCTGTTCCAAGCCGCGGAAGTTAGGCCGAGGCGTTGTGCAGACGCGGCGTGAAGATGCCGCTCTCACGCATGCCGTGCAACGATTTGGTAATCGCGAGGACAGCCAGGTCGGCCAGTGGCTCAACAACGATGACAACCATATAGGCGAGGCCGAAGTGCGCGATCGAGGCAACATTCTCGGCACCGAAGCCTGCGCCATAAAGCGCCCAGAACGCAACCCAGGCGACAACGCCACCTTGATAGGCAGTCGACAGAGCCAGCGCCTGGGAGTACTTGACATCGACGTAGGGTGTTTGCGGCGGGATGATCCGATCAGCCAGGACTTTGATGGCGAACAGCGGCACCAGAAGCGTCGTAACGTTCATGCCATACTGCGGCAGGTCGGCCGGGGCGAACAGCAATCCCTGGGCCAGTAGCCCAATCGACAGCCCAATGGCCGCCGGTGCCGCACCGAAAAGCAGCAAGAGGGTTGTGCCCAGTATAAAGTGAACCTCCGAAACCCCGACGGGATAATGCGGTAGCAGTTCGAAGAAGCAAAAGACGAGCACAGAAGCCGCCACCGCCCGCGCCACCAGCGAACCGAAGCCGTTCTTGCGCAGTTCATCCCACGAAAGCTTCGCCGTATAGCCGAACGCGGCGGTTGCGGTTGCGTAACTCAGAACGATCCTCGCGCCGTCGACCAAACCTGGCTCAATATGCATATGAAGTCCTCCTTGCCATCACCCCCGACGGCGGTTGTGGTTCCGTATCTTGGCCGGTCTCCTGGCTGGCGGGTCATTGCGTTGCTCCAGCCTTCCCGGAAAAAACCAGTGGCTATGATTGGAGCCTCGCTCGCCGCTTACAGTCGCGGGGGCGGCTGGGGTTCTGGGCGCCGCGATTTGGTCCGCCCATCCCATTCCCGAATTAAGTCCTGGCGCTTTGCGCCAAGTTGGACACCAAGTACGCCACCACATAGAGGCGACGCAAACCTCAGCGTCAAGCTCTATCATCGGAATTGTCGACAAGCGGACCGTACATTATGAGGACAGGCGCGGTCGTCCTCTCGGCCGCAAGCTGGGCGGCCAACCCTTCCAGGTCTCCTACAGTCAGCTTCTGGTCAGGCCGACCCACCGCCTCGGCCATGAGCGTCCGCGTGCGCGGCGATAGGCCACGCGAGATGAGTTCACGGGCAAGCTGAGGAAAGGTGCGTCCGCCCATGAAAACGACCGTGGTCGCGGTGGCATCGGCAAGCGCCTCCATGTTGAGGCCTTGAGGCAGGCCGCCCGTGATATCGGCTCCGGTCACGAACTGAACTCTTTGTGCGGTTTGCCTGCGGGTTAGCGGTATGCCGGCCGCTGCGGCCGCAGCACATGGCGTCGTAACACCTGGAATTATCTCGTAGCCAATTCCAGCAGAGCGCAAAGCGACGATTTCCTCCTCCAATCGTCCAAAGATACCAGCATCACCGGATTTCAAGCGCACCACGCGGATATATATTCCGAACGCG
>JAUWFF010000346.1 GCA_030607105.1 Filomicrobium sp. | reverse complement strand
AGACCTGAGGCGGCGCACCGGAGGTCTGGCGATGTTGATCGGCCTTGTTCCGCAATGCTTCAAATGGCTCTGCTATTCGCGTGGAACGAAGAGGGTCGGCCTGCAGGCTCGCTGTCGGGCCCGGCGTAATCTCTGCCCGCGATTTGCCGCCGGCAAGGCCGGCGATCACGTCAGCGAAAGCAAGTTCCGGATTACCATCTGATCCATGAGGCAGGCCGCGTTGCGGGTCCGCGGCGACATCCAACACTTCCACTACGGCGCCGTCCAGCAGGGGAAACTCGCTCGTTCCTGTGATCCCTGCCTTCCGAAGCGAAACTTCCTTGGTTCGGGCATCAGCGACCGCGCCAATGCCGACCTGGACGCTCCCAGTCTTTAGGCCTTCTACGATGCCGCCTTCTGTCTCGATTTGTTGGAACAACACCCAGGCCGTTTGCGCAAGTTCCTCGGTCAAAGCTTCGTAGCCGCCCGCACCCGCACTAGGATCTGTAACCCGCCATAGGTTGGATTCTTCCAAAAGTACGTTTTGCGTGTTCCGTGCGATGCGCCGGGCGAACGGGTCAGGCAATCCTAGGACCTGGGTGTGCGGCAGCACGGTCATACTATCTGCGCCGCCGATGCCGGCAGCGAACGTTGCCATGGTCCCACGCAGTATGTTCACCCATGGATCCCGCTTGGTCATCATCCGCCACGCGGACTCCGCATTAATACGGATCGCGCCAGCCTCGATGCTACTAGCCTCCTCAACGCGCGCCCATAACCGGCGCATGGCGCGCAGCTTGGCAATCCCCATGAACTGGTCGGCATCGACAGCAAACGTCCATGACAAGGCCCTGCTGGCGTCCATGCCGCTCCAGCCGCATTCAACAAGTGCCCGCAGATAGGCTACGCCTGTGGCTAGCGCCAACGCGAGTTCCTGCGCCTCTGAGGCTCCGGCTTCATGATAGACCCGCAAATCATTCGTCAGGTAGGGGCCATCAAAACCCTTGGACTTGAGCGCCGCCGCGGCATCAGCAATCCGTCTGGACACGCTCTGCCAATCCGTAGCCAGCCGTCCCCGGTGTGCAAGATTGCCGATCGGGTCAATCCCAAAATCAATCGCGCAGTCTTGAGGCTTCAGGCCTCGACGCTCGACCAATGCCGCTACCAGTGCCGCGTTGATCCGGCCAGTCGGCCCGGGATCAATACGGACTGCCACCATATCAAGGTCAACACCAGCGAGGGCCGTATCGAGCTCAACGACACTCTGACATGCGACGCCGTAACCACGAGCCGACAGCCCGCCGGGGAAGACGAGTGTCAGGGAATCAGCTCCATTCTTCAGGTCTTCAAGGGCCTGCTCGCTAGCCACCCCGCTTAGAGGGTGATCCACCCGCGCCGAAATCCGCCACGGCCGGCCGGCTGTCAACCCGCTCACAGGCGCGGCGTCTGCCCGCCTTTCATAAAGCGGCCCGACCTTCAACCCATCAGCCGTGTGTGAAACCAAGCGTTTTTCAAAATCAGCGCCTTTCAGAGCCTTAGCTACAAGATCGCGCCAATCGTCCTCGGTTGGCATTTCAAATCCCGCGGCTAGTTTCACCTTCTCAACACTCATTGCTATTTGGCCTTTCAAGTCCCAACGTGCCCGCGGAATGATCTAAACCCGGAGTAATATGATTAGGAAGGCACGCAAAAATCTCTGCCAGCCTACTGGCACCTAGCCAACAAGCAAATTCCGGCCTTAGGATAATTCGCCAACCGAATGCTGCATGACGCTGCGCCACTACCGATCTTCCAGCAAAATTGTTTGCACTGAAAAGCTGTTGGTCGTTTATGCAACGGCTGTTCACTTTTTGAACCCTCCTGTGCCATTAGGCTGCAGAACAACAGGATTCGCGTATTGTGCGGGCGCCGCGCTTCTGACTGACACACTGAAGGAATGATCACACGATGAGCCAAACTGTCCTGCAGGACGGCAAGATCTATCTTGGAACGAGCGTCAAGCCGGAATACCTCGATCTAAAGCTCGCCAACCGCCACGGTCTGGTAACCGGAGCCACCGGCACAGGCAAAACCGTGTCCCTACAGATCCTTGCCGAGGGCTTCTCAAAGAACGGCGTTCCAGTCTTTGCCGCTGACATCAAGGGCGACCTCTCGGGTATAGCGAAAGCCGGCACCCGCAAGGAGTTTATCGACAAGCGCATCCAGAAAATTGGCCTCGATGTCTATCAAAACACCGCCTATCCGACCGTATTCTGGGATGTGTTTGGCGAACAAGGCCACCCCGTACGCGCCACCGTCGCAGACATGGGGCCGCTGCTGCTGTCGCGCTTGATGGAGTTAAATGAGGTCCAAGAGGGTATTCTCAATATCGCCTTTCGCGTTGCTGCTGATGAAGTGGCCGCTGGCCACACGGAATTTTTACTGCTCGATTTGAAGGACCTCCGCTCCGCGCTCAACAACGTCGGCAAGCGCTCGAAGGAGTTGTCCACCAAATACGGAAATGTCGCTTCCTCATCGGTGGGAGCGATCCAGCGCCGCCTCCTCGTTCTGGAAGAACAGGGCGCCGATCAGTTCTTTGGAGAGCCCGCCCTCGACATTGATGATCTGCTTCGCGTCAGTATGGACGGTCGCGGCATCATCAATTTGCTGGCCGCCGACAGACTGATGCAGAGCCCTCGCCTCTATTCAACCTTCCTTCTTTGGCTCTTGACCAGCCTCTGGCAGCGTCTTCCCGAAGTCGGCGATCAGCCCAAACCGAAGCTCGTCTTCTTCTTCGACGAAGCCCACCTGTTATTCGACGAAGCTCCGAAGGCCCTCCTGCAGCGCATCGAGCAAGTCGCGCGCCTTATTCGCTCCAAGGATGTTGGCGTCTACTTCATCACGCAAAACCCACTCGATGTGCCAGATACGGTGTCTTCGCAGCTCGGCAATCGCCTCCAGCACCAGTTGCGCGCGTTTACACCCAAAGAGCGCCGCGCGGTGAAAGCTGCCGCTGAAACCTTCCGCCCCAACCCGGACCTCGACACCGAACGCGTAATTCTAGACCTGGGGATCGGTGAAGCC
>JAUWFF010000187.1 GCA_030607105.1 Filomicrobium sp. | reverse complement strand
GCGGCGCACGGCGTACTCCGGCTGGTGCTGGAGCTCGACGGCGAAGTGGTCGAGCGTGTCGATCCGCATATCGGGTTGCTGCATCGCGGCACCGAGAAGCTGATCGAGTACAAGACCTACCTTCAGGCGATCGGTTATTTCGATCGCCTCGACTATGTCGCACCAATGAATCAGGAGCACGCCTTTTGCCTTGCCGCGGAGCGTCTGCTGGGCCTCGAACTTCCCGCCCGGGCAAGCTACATCCGCGTACTCTATTCCGAGATCGGCCGTATCCTCTCGCATATCCTCAACGTCACGACGCAAGCCATGGACGTCGGCGCGCTGACCCCGCCGCTTTGGGGCTTCGAGGAGCGCGAGAAGCTGATGGTCTTCTACGAGCGCGCATCGGGTTCTCGCATGCACGCAAAATACTTTCGCATCGGCGGCGTGCACCAGGACCTTCCGCCCAAACTAATCGACGACATCTATGATTGGTGCGATCCCTTCCTCAAGGTCTGCGACGAAATCGAGGGTCTCCTGACCAACAACCGTATCTTCAAGCAGCGCAACGTTGACATCGGCGTCGTCTCGCTGAAAGAGGGTTTTGACTGGGGCTTCTCCGGTGTGATGGTGCGCGGCTCCGGCGCCGCGTGGGATTTGCGAAAATCCCAGCCCTACGAGCGCTATGAGGAGTTCGAATTTGACATCCCCATCGGCAAGAACGGTGACTGTTATGACCGTTATCTGATCCGTATGGAGGAGATGCGCCAGTCAGTCCGCATCATGAAGCAGGCCTGCGAAAAGCTCCGCTCAGGCGAAGATATCGGTAGGCACGTTGCGGAAGATCGAAAGGTCGTACCGCCGACACGACGTGAGATGAAGCGGTCCATGGAGGCCCTGATCCACCACTTCAAACTCTACACCGAGGGCGCACACATACCCGCCGGCGAGGTGTATGCCGCTGTTGAAGCGCCCAAGGGCGAGTTTGGCGTCTATTTGGTATCCGACGGCTCCAATAAGCCCTACCGCTGCAAGATCCGCGCTCCGGGCTTCCCGCATTTGCAGGCGATGGACTACATGAACCGAGGCCACATGCTGGCCGACGTCTCCGCCATCATCGGCTCGCTAGATATCGTTTTCGGGGAGATCGACCGGTAGGGCGTTTCGATATCGAGAAAGCTCAAACTGGTTGGGCCATGCAATGGCCCCTACCAGGTGCCGCTGCCGGGTTCGCCCTTGAAAGGTCCGACGAGGTCGGCGGTCACCCAGCCGCCGTAATAGCCACCTGGCTGTGCGCTAACACGTTCGCCTCCGACGAAGCATTGAAGATCGTGCGGATAGAAGGCGAACCAGCCGCAGAGTTCTTCAAACTCGGCGTAGACGCCGGTGAGGACCCATCCCGCACGCAGCGTTGGCCCGGCGGAGATCTCATCGGAGATGCCTTTCCATTCGCAGTGAAAGGTGCTGCCCGTTCTTCGCAGCAGGCTGTCATCGACGTCGCTGGGCGGGAAGTAATAGGTCGGAGCCCCCGCCGTCTCGAGGACCCTGACTCCCCTCATCGTTTCCGCAACAAGCTGATGCCCGCTCTCAACCCGCAACGTGCTAGGGGTCTCCTCAACTCTGGGCGGGCGAGGGAAGCCCCAGACGGACAACTTTCCTTCCCCGGGTCGAATGGCGAACGCCGGACGGTCCTGGCCAGTATAGCGCCATTTCTTTCGGGCGCGCTCCACGTCGGGTGTCGGCGTCAAAAGCTGCACGAACATGACCCCGCTTCACTGACTTCCCTTATCTGCCCTGGTAATCCGAAAGCGCAATAAACGCTCTGCATATTCAACGCATCTACCGTCGAACCAGATCGAAGTTCCATCCTCGCCGGTATCGGAGAGAGATGCACCGACGCTCCGGACATGAACGTCAGCTGACCGCGCTATTCAGCACCGGTTCAATGGTCCCCTGGCAGTTTGTCTCCAAGCACATATTCACGTGCCCATCAAACACGCCCAGGAACAGGAGCTTTCATTATGCTCAAGATCATCATCTCAACGCTGACCGCCGGCGCCGTTCTCGCCATGTCCAATCTGCCAGCCGCTGCCCATCACAGTATCGATGTACGGCAGGCAAAGCAGGCTGAGGCGATCGAACGTGGACGCCTCTCCGGTAAGATTACTTGGCGCGAAGGCCGCCAATTGCGCCGCGAACAGCGCCGTATCAAACGCCTTGAAGCCCGGTTTCGCAGATTGGATGGCCGAATTGATCGCGCCGAGCGCCGCATCCTGCACCGTAAACTTGATGAAGCCCGCCGGAACATTCGGGCACAAAAGCGTGACAACCAGCGTCGCTGGGCGTCGCTTCCGCGCTTCGGCCGCTAGATTCGAGCCAACTGGCGCAATGGGTTGCGGAGGGAGTGTTGCGGGGGCTGACCATGAGTGTCGGATCCCGCACACCTCGGTAGCAAGACCTCAGCAAACACAATGCTTCATCGGTCCCAAGATCACGTCGAATTTAGCAACTGCATGATTGCTGATACGGTGATGACAACAGCAGCAACAAGGAGCGCAATGGAGGCAGCCCTACGGCCGCGCCGAACGAACTTGCTGAGCTTCAGCTGTTTACGGCTTGCCTGAAAATGCTCAATCACAGGGTCCGGACCAGCACTATCGAAGATCTTTGAATATGAGCGCGGTAGTGCGGTGAATGAGATGCCTTCCAGCTCGTTGAATGCGCAATAGATCATATCTTCATCAAGCCCAAGCGGACCAACGTTGGGCTCGTTTTGCTGCCAGACTTTGGTGAAGCGGCGACCGCCCGGCGTATTGCGCACATAAAGCGTACCCGCGGCGATGCTCAAGTATCTCTTGCCATCGCGCAAGATGGGCGCGAAGAGCAAGCCAATATCGCTGTTGATCTCATCCAGGAAGTCAGGTGGCCTCCGCACGATTGCATCTGCGTCCAGGTAGAGGATGTGATGGTCCGGAAAGCTCTCCAGACATTGCCCAACAAACGCTGGCTTATGCCGGGTTGTGGCCTCCCAGGTCAGCCGCCTTGGGACCAATTTGAGATGGTAGTTGAGTCCAAAGCGCTCCAGCGACTCTTTCAGCCGAAGGACCTTGTTGAGGTAGTGCGAAGTGTAGAAGGCGCACGCGACATACTGCTGGCCACCGCCGAGCCACGTCACCTCTTCAGGCAAGACCTTCACCCCATCAGAGCTGGCCTCCGGCAGCTGCATGAGGTCTGTCATTGCTGGCTCGAGTTTGGCCGCAGGGTTCATTCGCACCAATAATCTCCGATCCAGTGCGCCGGACGAAAGCGGCGGCGAGTTGGACGCAACTGAAACCCATTACCAACACGCTTGTTGCGTTGATGTTCGCCCTTCAACGCGCTGTCCGGCGTGATGGAGCCGTAGAACACTATGATTTTTCCAGTATCAGGCTTCTTTGGAACCGAAAAGAACCGGATCAATCTGTTTCTTGGAAGGCAGGCGATAGAAAATGGAACCACCCAGTCCGAGGGCCAAAATGTCACATCCTCCACAGCCTTGGTGAGGAAGTTCTGCTCCTTGGAGTCATAGTCCTCAACAATCACGCTTGCCGGTGTGTTGTAGAACTTTTCAAGCACATAGCTCTCCTCCCCGATGACGTAACGCACGATCGAGCTGTTGCCATATCCCAGATGGGGGTCTTTCCACTCTTTTATTATGCAGAAGCGCCCGGGCAACCTGAAGAAATCATCAATTGAATCAACAATGACAACATCAAGATCAAGAAACAGCGTCAGACCCTTGAGTCCGCCAAGGTCCTTCTTCATCAAACCCAGCTTTGGCCAGTACTTACCGAGTTTTTTGTCAAATGCGACGTCCGGTAACGGCTGGCATTCGACCTCGGGGCAGATTCCCTCTGCATCATCCGTGAAGCAGACGAATCGAATGTCCCAGGTCGTGTTGCGCAAGACCATGGCGTGAAGCCGATTGACCCAATGAGGACCATACCGGTCGCCCCACTTCATGCAGACGACGTTCACCTTATGGTTGGCCTGCGCACTATCAAATTCACTTTTCCAGTCCGAAGCTGGCATGCACTAAAAGACCTCCCCGGCAGTCTCTGTCGAATTTCCGCTCACGGGCCTGCAACTTGCGTGTTCAAGAGCCTCACATCAAGTGCATTTGGAGGTGCCTATTCGTCACGCCAGAAGTTAGTGCACAGCCCTTTTTTCGGCCCGGCCGAGGCTGGCATTAGCGGTTTGGTAAGCAACTTCCCCTTTAACTGCTGAAGAAGTTAACCAAAGTTTGAACGGGCGGAGCCTTATGAGCG
>JAUWFF010000039.1 GCA_030607105.1 Filomicrobium sp. | reverse complement strand
GGAATCTGGTCATACCGTCCGGCAAGACGAGCAAACGTATTGAACAGATAGCTCACATGGATGATATCGCAGACGACTTGGCCTGGCTTGATCACGCCAGGCCAGTAGGCGAATGCCGGAACCCGCACACCGCCCTCGGTGACATCATTCTTGCCGCCGCGGAAGTAGCCGTTCTGCCCTGTCTCCGGCCAGATGGGTTCCATCGGACCGTTGTCAGCCATAGCGATAATTAGCGTGTCCTCGGCGATGCCGAGTTCTTCGGTTAAGGCAATGATTTGACCGATCTTGGCGTCCATGCGCTTAACGCTCTCAGCCGACGAGGTAGCGTGCTGCGTGGTGAAGGGTCGGTTGCTATCCTGGTCGCCGACTTCATAAAGGTTGGGCCACCACTGCAGCATGAACGGCTTGTCGCTCTTAGCGTGCCTGCGAATGAAATCGAGTGTGCGATCAAACATCTTTGTGTTTGCTTCGACATATTGCTTATAGGACTTCGGCGTGGAGAATTCCTTCGCTTCGCCACCCTCTTTGCCCTCGACGGTCCACATCCAGTTGAGCGGCCGAAAACTGTCGTCCATGAAGTACTTCTTGTCATAACCGTCCGGAGAGTAGGCCGTGCTGTAACCTTGGTTTTCAGCATCAGCATTGAAGGCCTGTCCTGCAAACTGGTTGTACAGACTAAAGATCGCTTCGTCCCAGCCCTGGTTATGGGCATAGGCTTCTTCCTGGTCTCCGAAGTGCAGCTTCTCGAACATGCCGGTGTGATAGGTATCCCCGACAACTTCGGCGATGGTCACTTCAGAGGCCGGCAGCCCCATGCGGTGGATCGGGAAGATCGGGAAGATCATGCCGCTTCGCACCGCCAAGCGCCCGGTTGCCGCCGCCACACGAGTGGGCGTACAGGATGGCTCGGTGTACATGCGGGTGAAGGTCATACCGTTCTCGGCCAGCTTCTGGATATTGTCAGCAGAGTATCCCGATATATTTGTGTAAAGACGGCTTCCGACCGCGCCCATGCGCATGTCGTCCCAAAGGATGTGAATGATGTTTGGCTTCTTGCCAAATTTCTTTTCGAGGTCGGCCAGCTTCTTGTTGATCTCGACGTCTTCCGCGGCCCAGCGTTCACCGTTCCTGGCCCACAGTCGTTGAAACTCAGATTCGTGAATAATCCCGTCAGGTGTATTCGTTTCCTGTGCCGCGACCGGCGTTGATGCGATGGCCATTGCAAGAGCCGCTGGACCCACAAATTGGGCCAGTCGGTTCACCACCGAAAATTCCATCATACCCTAAACCTCTTCGTACGCTTCCAGACTAAGACGAGGCAGTCCGTACGGCCTCGCCGACAAAGTGCTACTACGAAGCAAACCTGGCGTCATGATCAATAAACCGCTAAGATTTAATGCGTCAGCTGAGAATTCATCACGTAGGAATCTGATCAGATTGGCTCAATCGAAAGGCCACCGCGCAGCGAAAGCCTATCGCGATGCAGCCGGAAGGAAATTTGAGGAGAGTAGGGGGAGCCATTCAACGATCTGGCGCGAACAGCCAATCGCAACTGGCTGCAGACGCAATGCGCACACCGCCTTATAACGATTGGAAATATCAAATGAATACAACCCGTCATTGCGCGCTACCCAAAAGAAACACTTTTGGATAGAGACGAGGCGCTGCCGCACTCCAAAAAAGCACGGATCTTCCCCCGAAACGTCAGGCAGCGCAGCGAGGCCGAAAGCACCCCCAAAAGTCCCTCTTCGGCCTCGCTCTTTCTTTCCGTGCCCTAAAAAAAGCATATCAAAATCTTGATCGGAAAAAAGGCTCCGACCCTTCACGTTCTGTAACCATACGTTAACGGCAGAGTTTCCCGAAAAACTGTTTTACAGAGCCCCGTTTCACGGCGAGCAACGGCAACACGCCCTCAACATTCCTCAGATCAATCAGCGACTTAGCTGAAGCCAACACCGGCAGGACGCGAGCTGCTGAGCAAGCAGAATCGAAGCCAACCCCTAACAGACAAGGCAGGTTTGCCCTGGTGTTTCGCGGCTGAGCAATTCGGCGCCGGCGACGCCACTCCTAACTTCAATTGAGACCAGACAGGGGAACCGCTTTGGCATTGGCCGGCGGTTTGAATACAAAGGTTTCAGCGCTGAACGCCGGCTTCAACGTCCAGCTCAGTTCGTTTGTCTGCGCCGTTGAGGCGGACTGATCCGCTGTGCGGCTGATTAGGCGACACGGGAACGGCGCCTCACCTTGCGCGATCCACACATCCCAACCCTCGGCACCACGAGCGACCTCATACTTTCGGCACGCCGTACCACGGATCTGACTGCTGCCGCCAGCCGTCACCTTGATATCCTCAGCACCAAGAGACAGGCAATCGACCGTCCAGAAGAATTCGATGAGCTTCGCCTGCAGCGTCAATCCACCGATCGCTTTGAACATTGTCCCTAGGATCGTGTCATCTGCTTCAAGCTGAGCGTAGATGTTCTTCTGGGGGCGGTAGATGGTGAAAAGCTCACCATCCGAAATGAAGACTTCGCGCTTCCAGCCGGAAACAACATCAACCCGGAAGGAACCCGGCCGCTGAATACGAAAATGCACCGTGCCTCTTGAACTCAGACCCAGGACGGGGTCAGAGATCGCATATGATGTCTTAAGGTCCAAAGCGTCGGTGTTCTTGACCCAGCTGTGCATGGCAAGCAATGCATCGCTGGCCTCGTCCAAGCGCGCCTCGTCTTGCGACGATCCGAGGACAGGCCCCTCCTCCGCCGCTGCCAAGCTAACGCCGACGCCGAAAAGCACGCACAAAGATACAAAAAGGGAAATCCAACGACGCAATTGCATAAATCCAAAACTCTACGGGAACTTGCAATGAAGGCAAACACTGCCAAACGCTAACGCGCATGCTAACCGGCCACTAAACGCTTCATAAGGATAGGGTCAACGCCGCAAGCTCGCGGTTGGCTAATGTCAGCGGCGCTTATACGTCGCGACCAGCACCGCCGCGAGATTGACCTCCGCCACCTCACCCAAGCCGCTTCAGGGCCCCGGAAAGTCGAGCGATCTTGCCTTCAAATTCATCCACGCGCTCACGCGCGGTTTCAACAGCATCCGGTTTGGCCTTGGCAATAAATTGCGGATTGTCGAGCTTCGCTTTTTCCTTGGCCAATAGCTCTTTTGTGTCCTCAACCTCACGGGCCAGGCGCACTTTCTCTGCTGCCATATCGATGACGCCCTCAAGCGGAATCGCCGCCGTCGTCTCACCTGTAACGATCAACGCCGAACCCTTCGGGGGCGCGTCAGCGAAGCTGATCTCATCAAGCCGCGCCAGCCGTGCGATGGTCTCCTCATGGCGATCGCAACGCATTCGCACCTTGGCATCCACACCAACGAGCACCAACGGAATCTTCGCACCGGCGGGAACATGCATCTCGCTACGAACCGAGCGGATCTCCGAAACAAGATTGATCACCCAGCCAATCTCGGCATCTGCGGCATCGTCCTCGTTGCCCTCAAGTATTGGCCACTCAGACAGTGTCAGAAGCGACGACCGCCCCTCGCCGTGCTCAACCATATGCGCCCAAAGTTCTTCGGTGAGGAACGGCATGAACGGATGCAGCAGCTTTAGAATCTGGTCGAGCGTCCAGGCGACACAAGCCCGCGTTTCAGACTTGGCGGCTTCGTCATCGCCCATCAAAAGCGGCTTGATGAGTTCCAGATACCAATCGCAGAACACACCCCACACAAATTCATAAGCAGCGCCTGCAGCTTCATTGAACTTGTAAGCCTGAATGCCGGCGGTGACGGCCTTCGAGGCGCGCTCGGTTTCGCCGATCACCCACCTGTTGATCGTCGCCTCAACTTTCGCCGGATCGAAATCACGTTGACGTACGCACTCGTTCATCTCCGCGAAACGAGCGGCATTCCAGAGCTTGGTTGCAAAGTTGCGGTAGCCTTCAACGCGCTGCTTCGACAGCTTGATGTCGCGGCCCTGAGCCGCCATCGCCGCAAGCGTGAATCGCAGGGCATCGGCGCCGTACTCGTCGATTACGACGAGTGGGTCCATCACGTTCCCCTTCGACTTTGACATCTTCTGCCCCTTTTCGTCACGGACGAGGGCATGGATATAGACGTCGTGGAACGGTACTTCCTTGCGCAAATAAAGACCCATCATCATCATCCGGGCGACCCAGAAAAAGATGATGTCAAAGCCCGTCACCAGCACACTGGTCGGGTAGTAGCGCGCAAGCTCAGGCGTCTCTTCGGGCCAGCCGAGCGTCGAGAACGGCCACAACGCCGAGGAGAACCAGGTGTCGAGAACATCCTCGTCACGCGTCAGCTCGCAAGCTTCGCCATAGTGCTCTTCGGCAAGTCTCTGCGCTTCAGCTTCATCGTGAGCAACGAAGACCTGCCCGTCGGGCCCATACCACGCCGGAATCTGGTGACCCCACCAGAGCTGCCGCGATATGCACCACGGCTGGATATTGCGCATCCATTCAAAGTACGTCTTGTCCCAGTTGCCGGGAATGAACTTCGTGCGGCCATCCTCTACCGCCTTAATCGCTTCCTTCGCCAGCTCTTCTGCGTTGACGTACCACTGGTCGGTCAGAAACGGCTCGATGACGACGCCCGAGCGATCGCCATGCGGCACCTGATGGGTCGTCGGTTCGATTTTTTCCAGCAACCCGGCGGCATGCAAGTCAGCGAGGATCCTCTTCCGCGCGACAAAGCGGTCGAGCCCGCGGTACGCCTCAGGCGCGTTTTCATTGATCGAAGCATGTTCATCCAGGACGTTGATCTGCACCAGCCCGCGGCGCTTGCCGACCTCGAAGTCATTGAAATCGTGCGCCGGCGTGATCTTGACCGCGCCGGTACCCTTTTCCGGGTCCGAGTACTCATCTGCGACGATCGGTATCTCGCGACCGACCAGCGGCAGAACAACCATCTTCCCGACTAGATCGGTGTAGCGCGCGTCCTCGGGATGAACCGCAACACCGGTATCGCCGAGCATCGTCTCGGGACGCGTCGTCGCAACAACGATGTACCTCGATGGATCATCCCTCAGCGGGTAGCGGAAGTAAAACATGTGCCCGCCCGGAATCTTGTCGAGCAACTTGTTCAGTGCCTTGAAATCAAGTTCTTCACCATCCGCTTCCGCCCATTTAAACTTGCCAGACGCTTCCGACTGGACAACCTCCAGATCGGAAATGGCCGTTTGGAACTTCGGATCCCAGTTGACGAGTCGCTTGTCCTTGTAGATGAGCCCAGTGTTGTAGAGCTCAACGAAAACCTTGAGAACGGCCTCCGACAGGCCTTCATCCATCGTGAAGCGCTCACGCGACCAGTCGCACGATGCTCCCAGCCGCTTCAGCTGATTGATAATGGTCCCGCCGGATTGCTCTTTCCACGCCCAGACCTTTTCCAAAAAGGCCTCGCGCCCAATGGACCGCCGGTCGGGCTCCTTGCGCTCCATCATCTGCCGTTCGACGACCATCTGCGTCGCAATACCGGCGTGGTCCATGCCCGGCTGCCAAAGCACATCGCGTCCACGCATGCGCTCGAACCGGCACAGGACATCCTGCAGCGTGTTGTTGAGGGCGTGCCCCATGTGCAGAGAGCCGGTCACATTTGGCGGCGGAATAACAATAGAATAGGGCTCGCCAAGCACATCATCGCGGACAGCTCGCCCGCATTTGAATGCTTCAGCTGAGTCCCATTTTTCGTGAATTCGCGGCTCGATCGTGGCCGGCAGATAGGTCTTTTCCAGCATCGCGGTTCGCAGGATGGATGGCTCTTGTCACGCGGAAGATGGCAGGTGGTACGACCCCGGCTGCACAACGTCAACAAGGTCGGCATTGCCGCGACCTATTGTATAGGCATAAAGGCCTGTAAACACCGCTCCATCTCATGTGGCTCGGCGCGGTATAGAATATGGGATTGCGCCCGTCACGAGCACAATCCAAGGTCCGGCCGCACGATGCTTCAGGACGACAGCCCGTTGGGCCCACGCACCGTTTGCTCAAGCTGCTTTTTGACACTTTCTGCGACTTCGAGCCGGAGAGCATCCTGCACGATCCGCGGCATGTTGTTTTCAAGCCACTCTCGCAACAGCGGGCGCAGGAGATCAGCCACCGTGTCTTCCAGCGTCCGTACCCCACCACTCTCGTTCGATACAGGAATACCGGAGACAGATGTCTCATCCGCACTCGGAACATCTTTGCTTGGCGCGGTCTCAGGCACAACGGCCCTTTCAGCAAGCTCGACTTGTTGTGCGTCGGGAGTAGGCGCAGCCGCAGCAGCCCTCGAGCTTGGCAATTCGGCCTCCGTCTGCGGCTTGGTTGCGGCCTCACCGGCTTTAGCTGCCAAGTTGGTACCCTCCTTCGCCTGAGGCTCCACTTTGGCGGAGCTCTCTTCACCAGCAGCTTCCCTGGCCACCGCCTTGAAGAAGGCACCACCGTCACTTTGCGCGGCGGACTTTGACTGCAGCGGACGCGGCGAGGCGGCCAAGAACCCGACGTTCGCGCTGTTCAAACCAGGTTCGGGCTTGTGGGACTCGTGTTCGTATGCGCTCTGCCGTGGCTCTTCGACAGTTTCCTTCGCGCCACCCACGCCAAGTCCAATTGCCATCGATGGCGGGTTATCTTTCGCCGCCTGTTGCGGCATGGCAGCGATGACAACAGGCTGGGCGGAATCGGCGTTAGTGTCACTTCCCGATTCGGGTTGGCTGTCCCACTTCGAAGATGCATCCGAGCGCGCCAGCGGAAGCGGTTCCGTCTCGGGCTCCGCATCTGTTGCAAATCTTTGCAGTTCATCGGCGGCTGATAATGGGGCCCGTGCCCTGAGCTTGGCGAAATCAAACCCACTGGCGGTTGGGGTAACTCCTTGACCGTCAGCAGGCACCGCCGTGAACCCAGGGCTCGACTTCGCGTTGAATTCCTTTGATACGCCGCTATTGGCTTCTGAAGCGGATTCCGCCCCCTTGAGCACAGGTGAGTTGGCTTGTTCAGCTCGAACGCCGGCAGGAGAAGATGTCGAAACGGCCTGATCATCCTTTGCCGGCTGCGCCGCAGTCCCGGCTTTCGGCAAAGCAGGCTCCGCCGTCGACGCTTGCTTTAATGGCTCTTCAAATACGTCCGAAAAGTCGTCTGCGGGAGAAGCCTTTGCGGTTGCCGGGCCCGCGCCGTGTGCGATAGAGGTTCCGCCCGGGGAGGTGACTAATTCAGCTGGCTTTGCGCCGGCGTCCGTTCCCTTTGGCGACCCTTGCACGGACGCGCGTTGCGCCGTCGCCGCCGGCTCGGGATTCGCCTTTTTTTCAGATTGCAGCAGCCGCTCGCCGAGCGGCTGGGTAGGACTAGGCTGCGCAGGTTCCGGCCCTAAACCCCCACGTGCGGAACTGAACGGCGACAGCCTACTTGTCAGCTCAGGCTCAACATTCGCTGGCTTCTCGCCGCCATCTATCTGGCTATCCGCCGGGTCCTGAGCAATGATGTTCCGGATGGAGGCTAGGATCTCCTCCATGCTGGGTTCGCTCGCGCCATTGGTGCTCATTGCAATTCCTCGCCACCTGTTCCGCCCGTCATGCGGGCCACCCCCAAACACCTCGAATCTCTTATCGTGTTGCCTCACCTGCATCAACGAAGGCCCACGGATCCGGTGCAAAAACGATCTGACAAACCGCACCGTCGGAGCCGATCAGGATACCCAGTAACAGGCATCCTAGGCGCCGATATGGCACATCTCACTCTTTGACCTAGCGCGATTCGCGCGATC
>JAUWFF010000279.1 GCA_030607105.1 Filomicrobium sp. | reverse complement strand
GCCGGCGTCGACCCCAACAATGAGATCGTTGCCAAGAATTGCTCGCGCACGGGCATAACGTTCGGCGAGTGGTTCTTCGTCAAGGCAGAGGTGGACGCCGTCGGCGGAAAGCTCTTTTGCGAGACCCTCGTCATTGCTGATGAGAACGGCCACCCCATTGCCCTGCGCCATAGTGACGAGAGCCTGCAGGTCTGCACCTGCCGTTGGCGGTGGTGCTTGTGCCGAGAGAAGGAGGCAGGCGACGGGCCTCTCGGCAAGCACTACTTCGAGCCGGTCGATAGGCAGTTGTGTCCCAGCTGTATCGAGGACTAGAAATAAATGTGCCGTAGGGGTTTGCTCCTGACCCATCGGGGTCGCCTTTGTTGCTTCGCTCGAACGGCGCCCTATTGCGCTCACTTCTTGTGCAAAGCGAGGCAGCAAGCGGCTTGTTCATCGGTGGGCGACAGGCCGCCCACCAAAAGGTCGAGGTTGTTCAGCTGCCAATATGGGTCAGCCGAATCTGGCCATTGCCACGGCCGTGTCGGCCATGCGGTTAGAAAAACCCCACTCATTATCATACCACGACAGCACTCGCACCAACGTGCCATCCATGACCTTTGTTTGGTCGAGGTGGAACACACTGGAGAAGGGGTTGTGGTTGAAGTCGCTGGAGACATTAGGCTGATCGGTGTAGGTCAGAACGCCCTGCAGGTTGCTGGCTGCTGCCGCCTTGATGGCCGCGTTGATTTCTTCCGGCGTGGTTTCGCGCTTGGCGACGAACTTGAAATCGATGACAGAAACATTGGGCGTCGGCACCCGGATGGAGACGCCGTCGAGGCGACCGTTGAGTTCAGGCAGCACTAGGCCCACGGCCTTGGCGGCGCCGGTTGACGTGGGGATCATCGACAGAGCCGCAGAGCGGGCCCGGTAAAGGTCCTTATGCATGGTGTCGAGGGTCGGTTGGTCGCCGGTGTAGGAGTGGATCGTCGTCATGAAGCCCTTGTCGATGCCAACGAAGTCGTTGAGCACCTGGGCCACGGGGGCAAGGCAGTTCGTCGTGCACGATGCATTTGAGACAACCTGGTGAGCTGCCGTCAACTTATCGTGGTTGACTCCATAAACAACGGTTAGATCGGCGCCTTCGGCGGGAGCTGAAACGAGAACGCGTTTGGCGCCGGCTTCCTGATGCAGCGAGGCTTTGTCGCGCTTTGTGAAAATGCCAGTGCATTCCAGGGCAACATCAATTCCGAGTTCTTTGTGGGGCAGCTCGGCCGGGTTGCGTATCGCGGTGACCTTGATGGCACCGGTGCCGATATCAATCTCGTCTCCGTCGATCTTGACCTCACCGGGAAAACGCCCGTGGACGGAATCAAATCGCAGCAGGTGGGCATTGGTTTCGACCGGCCCGAGGTCGTTGATGGCGACGACCTGGATATCTTGGCGGCCACTTTCGGCAATGGCCCTTAAAACGTTTCGGCCGATCCGACCAAATCCGTTGATCGCGACTTTGACTGACACGTTGCGTCTCCTTCCGCGCTGTATGTTTGGCAGCTCATCTGCTCTGCACCCGCAGAGACTTCGCATGTATTTTGTGAACTTGCGGCAATTAGTAGCCGTGTTGCCCTTATGTCAATGTGAACAAATGGTAGCGCTGGAGGTTCTGCGCCATGTCTTGATTTGGCGAAAGGTTGCGGCTGCGAACCTTGTGCGGCATTGACGGTATTTGCCTCGCCTCCATACTGGTGTCGTCTTCGGGAAATTAAACTGACCGCTCGTACAAGCGAGGTTGTGCCTCCTATTCGAAGACTGCCACCTTCAAACCCAGCCTAGGCTGCTGATTTCCGGCGAGTTTATGAAATCGCTGGCGCCGAGATGTGAATTGGAAAACCACGATGGCCCCTCGGGAACCTCAAAAGGCTAGGCGCTCTGCGCCCAGAAAGAAGAACGCGCCTGCTCAGCTGGCCTCGGCTGTTGAACGCCTGGAGAGTAGGCTCTCGGCGTTGCAAAGCGAGAGAGACACGCTGAAAGCCGACCTGAAAGCCGCACTGGCGCGCATCGGGGAATTGGAAGCGGCCCAAACGGATGCCGCCAACCGAATTGATTGGGTGATCGATTCGCTACATAATGTTTTGGAGGATAAGGCGTGAATCCGAATTCATGCCATACCGTCAGGCAAACCAATGGACCAGCATGGGCCATGTCACGGTGAAGCTGAATAGCCGTACCTATCGTCTTCACTGCCCCGATGAGCAGGAGGAGCGGCTGAAACTGGCTGCCGATGTTCTGGGTGAAAAGATCGCCAGCCTTGTCGAGGAATTCGGGCAGGTTGGCGAGGACCGGATCTTGGCGATGGCGGCGCTGATGATCGCCGATGAACTGTTTGACACACGTGAAAAGCTAAAAAAAGCCAGTCAGTGAGCCGGCCCCTGCTGTCCGCACAGTACGTGCGTGGAGGATGTCTGGATTCTGATTCATCGAATTGGTGGGGATTTTGGTCGGCGTGAGAGCTGAGCGCTTTAATATTGCCGGCTTGCCCCCTAAATTAACGGACTGCTGCGGGGTGCGTTAGGAGTAACGAATCTCCAGGGCCTATAAGTTTCGTCAGGGAGCTGTCCCTGTCTGAGGTCGTGGCCTCGGGTAAACGGCGCCCACCTACATTTGTAGGGACCCGGCGAGATCAAACGTTCCGACGGCCTCGCGGCACATTCACGACACCTGATCGGCCTCCATCACTTCTCGGGTTCGGAGTTCTTTTGGTGGTCTCCCTGGATGAACGTGATGAGTTGAGAGCCTCATGTTCGCGGATGAATACAAAAGGCGCCTGCGGTCCGAAGCCAAGGCTTGGCGGCGGGCGGCATTTGAGCGGCATGGGGCGGGCGCCGGGGAAGCGCTGGCGGCTCAAGGTTTGGCGTTCATCGATGGGCCACCATCTCGGATCGTTTCGGGCTTTTCTTCCATCAATGATGAGATCAACGTGGGCCCGCTGATGCAGCGGTTGTCAGATGAAGGGTTCCCACTGGCATTGCCGGTGATTGCCGGCAAGGGCAAACCACTCATTATGCGGGCCTGGAAACTTGGCGAGCGCCTGCAGAAGAAGACTTGGGGGATTGAAGAACCCCTGCCTGATGCGCCGGAGGTGCATCCCGATATTGTGCTGGTGCCTTTGCTGGCTTTCGACGCGGAAGGTTACCGGCTCGGTTATGGTGGCGGCTTCTACGATCGCACGCTTGCTAAGTTACGGGCGGTTAAGCCGATTATCGCGATTGGCGTTGCTTATGATGAACAGCTAGTCGACGTGGTGCCTCGAGGCAGTTATGACGAACCGGTCGACTGGATGCTGATACCATCCGGTCCGTTTCGCTGCTCTGGTAACGAACGATAACAAATGCGACTTTTGTTCCTCGGCGATGTTGTCGGAAGGTCCGGCCGAAACTCCGTAATCGAAACGCTTCCCGATCTTCGCACCCGCTGGCAGCTCGATTTCGTCATCGTCAACGGTGAGAACTCGGCTGGTGGGTTCGGCATAACCGAGAAGATTCACAT
>JAUWFF010000081.1 GCA_030607105.1 Filomicrobium sp. | reverse complement strand
AGAAGCTCTCCGTCCCAATCTTTACGACCGATGAGAACGTTAGATAGGTCATCGCCACGAACACCGGTGCACCGACGGCAATCGCCGTGACTAGTGTCGGCGTATGCGAAAATGCCACAGCCGGCGGAATAATACTCCCCTGTGGAACAACTCCGGCGGCGGCGAGCAGAACAAGCGGCAGGAGGATGGCAGCACCGATCAACGTCGTCGCCAGCACGACGAGGCCGGTAACACGCAGCTTGTCATGAAGATTTCTGGCCGCGCGGTTGGCAGGGTGAAACTCGCTGGCGAATGTCTTGACCGCCACGACCAACGAACAGATGAGAGCTAAAAGACCCGCATAGATGCGCACATTGGCGTCAACGCCCATCAGGATCGGCACCACCGCGGCAACGATGATCACCGACCCGAGCCACAGTCGTCCCGTCATCTCGCGTCGAAAGAACAGCCAGCCGACAAGCAGCGATACAGGAACCGAAAGTCGCAATGAAAGGCTTGTCTCCGCCGGGGTCAGCACCCCGAGCAGCACAAAATAGAAGGCCTCCAGCAACACAGTCGACCAACCAAAGATCAGACTCTCGCGGGCAAACGCAACCTTGAGCGGAGCCTCACCCAGACCGGTCATGGCAAGCAACCCGGCAGCCGCAAAGCCCATCGCATACAGGATGAAGACAACGATATGCGCCCCCGCCTGCTGCGCGATCGCATAGACGACGGTCAATGCCGAGATGGCAAGGACAAACAGACCGGCTTCCACCCAGCCGTTGAGCCCCCCGCGTTCGTCATCCCTGAGTCTCAGTGTCATTTGCTGCACCCCCGCCCCATATAGGAGGCGAAGGTAATAGCGGTATCGCCGTAGGTTCGCGCGTCGAAACTCTCGAAACCTTCAGGCAGCTCGATCGGCTGCCCCGCGCGCTCCTCGATCACCGCAACCGCACCATCGATCAACCAGCCGCCACTAGCGAGCGCCTTCAAGGCGATGCCGCCCAGGTCCTTGCCATAGGGCGGATCGACGAATGCAAAGGCGTAGCGGTCACGCAATCCTGCTGCCCCTAGGCAGGTCGCATCACGGCGAAAGATGCGGGTAATGCCTTGCAAGCCCAGAGCCTCAATATTCTGCCGGATCACGGCACGGGCCGAGGCACTGTCCTCAACGAACAAGGCATAGGAAGCTCCTCGCGAAATCGCTTCAATCCCTAGCGCCCCTGTCCCCGCGAACAAATCAATGACACGTACGCCATCGAGCGGCGGACATTGCCTACTGTGCACGAGCAGGTTGAAAACCGCTTCACGAACCCTTTCAGAGGTAGGGCGCGTACCAGAACCCTTAAGGGTCTTAAGCGCACGTCCCTTGAGCTTGCCGCCGACGATCCGCATCAATCATCGTTCCGCTGTCGCCTGGTCTTTCGGTTCCGGCGCACATCTTCCGCATCACTGTCCTTCGCCAACCCAAACTCTCGGGCCAGCCGCGGACCGAGTTGATCCGCCAGAACCCTCCGGCGAACCGATGCTACTTCACCAGGTTTTAGCTCGGCGAGTTGGAAAGGCCCATAAGAGATGCGAATAAGCCGGTTCACCTCCAGCCCCAGATGTGACAGCACCTTTCGCACTTCCCGGTTCTTGCCTTCCCGCAGACCGATCGTCAGCCACACGTTTGAGGCCTGGATCGTATCAAGCGCCGCCTCGATCGGGCCGTAGCGAACGCCTTCAACTGTGATGCCGTCCTTGAGCTTGTCGAGGCGCGCCTGCGTGATGTCACCCCAGGCCCGCACACGATAGCGCCGCAGCCAGCCCGTCGACGGCAATTCCAAATGCCTTGAAAGCGCACCATCGTTGGTCAGCAACAGCAGCCCCTCAGTATTGAAATCGAGCCGCCCAACGGAGACCACACGCGGCATGTCTCCGGGCAGGCTTTCAAAAACTGTCGGGCGGCCTTGTGGGTCGTTGTTGGTCGTCACCAGACCTTTTGGCTTATGATATCGCCATAGTTGTAGGGGCTCAGCCGCGGGCATCGGCACCCCATCAACCTTGATGCGATCGCCAGGGCCAACTTCCACTGCTGGACTCGTCAGCCGCTTCCGATTGACGCTGACCCGGCCTTCCTCGATCCAACGCTCCGCTTCCCGCCGCGAGCAAAGCCCCGACCGCGCCATGGCCCGCGCGATGCGCATCGGCTCCGGCGGTCCGTTTGGGCCTGTCAAACAAGCTGTCCGTCGCACAGGCTTTTCCACCGGCTGCTTCTTGGCGGCGGCGTCTTTTCTGAATTTGGTGACACGCGAACGCGCTGACCGGGCCGCTCTTTCGTCGCTCAAAACACTTGCCCGAGACGGTTTTTTGCTACCCGCCGAGGGCTTTCCCCGCGGCTTGGTCGCTGCGACCCGTTGAGTGGTGCCGGAGGCATCTCTATCGGCCTTCCCAGCAACTGGTTTTTGAGCGGGCTTTGTTGCAAGCTTTGCAGCCCTTTTGGCGACCAAAGTCGCGGACTTTGCCGAAATCTCATTGCCGGAACGGACCCTGCTGGACGGAAACTTTCGGCTGGAAGCTGGTTTTGCGGGGCGCGCGGGGCGTCCCTTAGGCCTTCTCGGCATGTGCGTCCATCCGCCAAGTTGGTTTCGTAAAAAGTGGTTCCGTGGCTTGTACCCGAACCTCCAGCCACACGACAATCGGCACCGGGGGCTCTCCGGCATTTCCGACCAGTTTCAGACCTTCACCTGTTCGCTACAGCTTCAGTGAAGCACCGATATATTACAAGTAGAAGGGCTTGAGTAACGTGTTGCGATGAGCGGGCGATCCTCAGGCCTCGCCGGTTCAACCGACCGCAACTAGCCCTAACGCGCTACGCCGCCTACCTCGGCGTCGCCCAAACGGAGCTCTCGGTTGCGACAAAGTCCACGCGCCCCGAGGTGAGCGCCTTCAAAGCCTCGTGCGGATGGTTGACGATCGGCTCCTCGTGCACGTTGAATGATGTGTTGATCAATACGGGTATGCCGGTCGCCCGCTCATAGGCTTCCAGAACTCCATAATAAACGGGGTTATCGGCCCGCCTCACGATCTGCGGACGCGCTGTTCCATCAACGTGCACCACGGCTGAAATCTTGTCTTGCCACTCCGGTTTCACATCGCAGGTGACCGTCATATAGCGCGCCGTGTAGTGCAATGATTCCGGCAACTCAAACACGTCTTGAACGCGTTCCTCCCGGACTACTGGAGCAAACGGCATGAACTCCGTACGGTCCAATCGCTTGTTGAGCGTATCGTTGATAGAATGATCAGTTGGACTCGCCATAATGCTCCGGGCCCCAAGCGCGCGCGGGCCATATTCGCAGCGCCCCAGATAAGTACCGACGATTCCCTCATCGATGATAAGTTGGGCAACGATCTCAGCGACATCGCCGGAGCCAACCCGTTGCGCGCCCCCCGCTTCGAAGACCGCATCCACCTCGCTCATGTAGTCACGCCCGAGGTAGAGGTTGCCCCAGCGTTCTCGCTTGCCAAGCCAGGTCTTCATCATGTCCCGCTCAAGCAGGTATTCGAGCACCCCACCCTCGGCCTCGCCCTGGTCGGACATCGCCGGAGATACAAAGACCTCCTCGAAAGGAAACTTCTCGGCAATGCGCTGCGTCAACTTCACATTCGCGAACACGCCGCCGGAGACACCAAGGTTCTTGCTCGGGGCCCGCTCATAAATACGTGACAAGGACTGGATCGTGATATCCTCGAGCACCGCCTGCGCCGACGCGGCCAAGTCCTCGCGGCGGCCATTGGCAGCCATCTCTCTGATTGTTTCGCGGATCTGGCGAATGAGTTTGCGACCTCGAATTTGGCCGTCACGGTCCAACCGCCAAAAGCGGGAGAGCTCTACCTGATAGACAGGCTCGCCGAATGCCGCCAAACCCAGCACCTTGCCTTCGTGACGCATCGGGCGGAATCCCAATGCTTCGGTTACGAAATAGTACATCAGACCGAGGCTATCCTGGCGGCGCTGCCTATTCAGGATGGCGCGCGCATCCTTCTCTCCGCCGAAAATCTCCTCCAGATTGCCATCGACGAAGTGCCGAGCCGAATAGAAAACCCCGTCACCTCCGCCATCGGAGGTATAAAGCAGTGCATCATCCCAGTCCGTGTGGAACAGCGTTCCAAGCGCATGCGCTTTGTGATGGTTGTAAAAGTAGGTTTGTTCCGGCTCTACGCCGTTGTCCGACAACAGTCGGCCAACATCGAAAACGCGCTCCGGATCACGCAGGCGTCTCCGGTTGAGTACGCTGAACAGATCCCGGTGTTCACCTTTGCCGATGTCGCCAAAGGTGAAAGCGGCGTCGCGGTAATAGCTCCTGGGATACCCCGCTCGCGATAAGGCAACGATCTGAATCTGCGACGGCTTAAGCCCCGCCTGCGCGACACATTCCGCCACAGCTTCCGCGGGCCAGCGATAACCGTCGCTCTTTACCCGTGACGGCCGTTCGAGCGCGACCGCGGCTATAAGCCGGTAATCATCGAAAAGAGTTGCGCAAGCATCATGGGAATTGTAAACGCCGAGAATAATCATAGGATCGCAATTCTGCACAGGTGCGACGGGGCTTCACTGGCATTCTGCAAACAAGAATGCAAGCATCTTCGCATTCGGTAGATCCATTCCTCAAATGGAACGGGAAAACACCGGGCTCACCGTCATCGTAAGCCTCTATGTGGGTCATTTATCTAAGAGTCGATTGTAGTGGCATTTTCGTTCCGCACCGCGAGCCCAGCGACAGCTGCGCGAGCAGAGCACCAAAATGACAAACTGGAAACGGTATCCGTCCTGCTCTGCACGAGGGATCGCCCGCAGCTCCTCGCCGAATGCCTCTCATCATGCGCTGAACTGATCCATCCCCCGGGGATCGAGGTTCGCATCTGTGTCGCTGACAACAACAAAGTTGCAAACGAGCAAGAAACTCTTCGGGCCGCACAGGTGGTTGGTCTCAATATCGATTACGGCCATGAACCTCGTCGCGGTTACGCGAGCGCCAGAAACTGCGCCCTCAGGTTGGCGATCGCCTCCCACGCGGACCTAGCCATCTTCATGGATGATGACAGCCGCGCTGATCCACGCCTCGTAGTGGAACACTTGAACGCTATCAAACACTACGGCGCGGACGCGATACTCGGACGCATCGAGGGCTTGTCGCGCCGCCCCCGTGAGGGAAGGCGTGTCTATACGGCAGGAACGGGCAACATATCCGTGCGCCGATGGATCTATGCCCCAGAACCGGAGGGCATCGGTTTGAGGTTTGACCAGAGGCTTGATCTTCTTGGGCAGGAGGATCGGGAATTCTTCGCCGAAGTCATTCGCAACGGTGGAGTCATCCGGCAATCATGCCTTCCATTGGTTTATAACAGCGAGGCGGAGGAGGCCAACCCGTCAAGCAGCAAGCGAAAGTTTCACGATCGCCTCACCTTTGCAAAAATGGAAGGGCGCAATGAAGTCGTGGTGGCAAGACTCCGCCACGGCTGGGGCAAGGCTTTCACCCGATTGGCGCTGAGACAAACGCCCCAGTTGCACCGGGGCATTTCCGATGCAGTCCTAGCCCTCGCGGTGAAGTCTGTCGATGCAGCCCGGTCGAAGGCAAAAATGGAAGAAGCCCGAGTTCGCCTGGCCAAGGTTGGCGCGGCCATTTCAGGGTTCTGGCGACCAGGCTTCGAGCGACAGGCAGCGCGCAATGGGAAGCTGGTGGAGATCGACAACTCTTCAAAACCTGAGAACGGCGAGCGAAGTTCAAAGGTTCGGCCGCCACGTCAGCAACTTCCGTTATGACTTTCCGCACGCGCATGGCGGCGGCGATCCCGCCAAACGCGGCGCACCGGCTCAATTGTGCGCAACGACACCTCTGAGAAACTCGCTTCATGGGTAGGATTCGAACCTAAGACCGCCCGATCAACAAGTCGGCGCATCCTATTGTTTTATATTAATTTTTTCCAAAACCTGCCGCAGATGTTTCTAGATCTGTCTCGTTTGTTCAAGTTTGTTCGTCTAGCTGGTACAATTTGGACCACAACCAATTCCTCCCACCAAATGAGTCCCGCGGAAAAATTGGGTCCTTCGAATCATAACCCGGTTGCGTGATGGTGCAACAATGGCTTCATGCAATGGTTTTCGTGCGAGCTACTAACAAGCTAATTGCAAGCGCTTTTATTGGAGCGATC
>JAUWFF010000305.1 GCA_030607105.1 Filomicrobium sp. | reverse complement strand
AAGGCCGTCGGTGACAAAGATCGGCGCGAGGCCGGCGACGATCACAAGCACGGTCATCAGCTTAGGGCGAACTCGCAGGGCTGCGCCGGCGATCACGCCGTCCTGCAGTTCCTTGAACGTGCGCGGCGGATGCTCACGCATTTGACCATCAATGTAGAGCAGCATTACCACGGCCGTTTCGACGGCGATGCCCCCGAGCGCGATGAACCCAACGGCAACGGCGACGGAGAGATTGTAGCCGGCCAAATAGATCGCCCACAGCCCGCCGATCAGGCCGAACGGGAGCGACAACATGATCATCAAGGTCCGATCCAACTTACCGAAGTTCAGCATCAGTAGAACGAAAATGATGAGGACGACCGCGGGGATGGCAATGCTCAAACGCTCGCGGGCCTCCTGCATCTGTTCGAACTGCCCCGACCAGGTAACGGCATAGCCCGGTGGCAAGTCGACCGATTGTGCAATGGTGGTCTGCGCTTCGGCGACATAACTGCCGATATCCCGGTTGGCGATATCGACGAAGACCCATCCTGTCAGACGCGCGTTTTCGGAGCGGATGAGGGGCGGCCCATCAACATAGGCGATCCGGGCGAGCTCACCCAGCGGGATATGCTGGCCTTGCGGAGTGGGAATGAGGATTTCGCCAAGCTGGTTCGTCGTTTCCCGGAACGGGCGATCGTAGCGCAGGATAATGTTGTAGCGCTCGCGACCCTGGACACTCTCAGCCAGCTTCATGCCTCCGAGAGCGGTTTGGATTACGGATTGGAAGACTGCCAGATCGATGTTGCGGCGCGCCAGTTCGCGCCGATCGGGGCGGATTTCGAGATACTTGCCGCCCTGCACGCGATCGGCGAAGACCGAGCGTGTCCCGGGCACGTCCTTGACAGCCCCCTCGATCGCCAGCGCCACGCGCTCGATGGTGGCTAGATCACTGCCGGAGATCTTAATGCCGATCGGCGTGCGGATGCCGGTCGAGATCATGTCCATGCGAATCTTGATCGGATAACCCCAGGAATTCACCAAGCCGGGAATCTTTGTGCGCCGGTCCAATTCCGCGACGAGCTGCTTGCTCGTCATACCGGCACGCCATTCCGACTGCGGTTTGAGCTTGACCCAGGTTTCGATCATGGAAATGGGAGCGGGATCAGTCGCCGTGTCGGCCCGGCCGAGCTTGCCAAAAACGCGCTCGACTTCGGGGACCGTCCCGATCAGCCGGTTGGTCTGGGCAAGGATTTCCTTGGCCTTGGTAATCGAGACGCCAGGCAAAGTGGTCGGCATATAGAGGAGTTCGCCCTCATAGAGCGCCGGCATGAATTCGCTGCCAATCTTCGAGATTGGGTAAGCCACCGAGGCGATGGCGCCTAGCGTCAATATGAGGACCAGCCATCGCGCCTTGAGCGCTAGCCACAACAGCGGCTTGTAGAGCGCGACGAAAAGCCAATTTAGTGGATTTTGCATCTCCTTTAGAACGCGCCCGCGGACAAGCCAGACCATCAATACGGGGACGAGCGTGACCGACAGGAACGCGGCAAACGCCATGGCGTAGGTCTTGGTGAACGCGAGCGGTGCGAACAGCCGGTAGCTCTGCCCGGTCAGCGCGAACACCGGAAGAAATGAAACCGTGATGATGAGCAGTGAGAAGAACAGGCCAGGGCCGACTTCCTTGGCGGCCAGCAACACAGAGGCACTGCGCTCCTGCGTGGTCGCTTCGGGCGGCATCATCGATAGCTTGCGGTGGGCGTTCTCGACCATGACAATAGAGGCATCGACCATCGCACCAATGGCGATGGCGATGCCGCCAAGTGACATGATGTTTGCCGTGATCCCCTGTTCGGCCATGACGATGAACGCTGCGAGGACACCAAGCGGAAGGGTGATGATGGCGACGAAAGCGGAGCGCACGTGAAGCAGGAAGACGAAGCAGACGATGGCAACGACGATGCCCTCTTCGATCAGCTTCTTGGTCAGATAGTCAACGGCGCCTCTAATGAGTGGGGCGCGGTCGTAGACCGTGACAATCTCGACGCCTTCGGGCAGCCCATTTTGAAGCGAAGCGATCTTCTTCTTGAGCGCATCTATGACGGTCAGTGCGTTCTCGCCGGAGCGCATGACGATGATACCGCTGACGACTTCGCCGGTGCCACCCAGTTCGACAACGCCGCGCCGCAACTCGGGGCCTTCCACCACATTGGCGATGTCAGAGAGGACAACGGGCGTGCCGCTGTCAGAGTAGACCACAACGTCCTTCAGCTGGGCGAGGTTTTCGATGTAGCCCGTCGAGCGAATAATGAGCTCGGTCTCGGCCTGCTCGATGACCCGGCCTCCGAC
This sequence comes from Filomicrobium sp., assembly GCA_030607105.1. Lineage (GTDB taxonomy): Bacteria > Pseudomonadota > Alphaproteobacteria > Rhizobiales > Hyphomicrobiaceae > Filomicrobium. The sequence goes on along the minus strand of JAUWFF010000305.1, from coordinate 1,025 downwards.
TTCGCTGGAGGCTGCACGCACGGCCTCGTTGATGCGCGACAACGGCACGTTGTAGGCACGCAGCCGATTGGGATCGACCAGGACCTGGTATTCCTTGACAAAGCCGCCAACGGAGGCGACCTCGGATACCCCGGGGACTGTTGCCAGCTCGAATTTCAAAAACCAATCCTGCAGCGATCTCAATTGTGCCAGATCGCGCGCGCCGGTCTTGTCGATGAGTGCATATTGATAGATCCAGCCGACCCCGGTGGCGTCAGGTCCAAGCTGGGGTGTTGCATTGGGGGGCAGGGAAGCGGTGGCCGAGGATAGGGCTTCGATGACCCGCGAACGGGCCCAATACTGGTCGACATCATCTTCGAAGATGACATAGACGAAGCTTGTTCCAAACAAAGAGAAGCCCCGCACGGCTTTGGTTTTCGGTAGTCCCAACAGAGTCGTCGACAGGGGGTATGTGACAAGATCTTCGACGATTTGCGGCGACTGGCCGGCGAATTCCGTGCGTATGATCACCTGCGTATCGGTCAGGTCCGGGATGGCATCAAGCGGAGTCTTATTGATCGCCAGCCAACCCATGACGATGAGGGCAAGCGCGCCGATCAGGACCAGCAGCTGATTGCTGACGGACCAATCGATTATCTTGGCAACAAACGATTGCGTCGGGTCGTGGCCGGTGAAGTCCTGGTTCAATTGAGACATCGCTACGCCTCCCTAGTGCGAAGACGCGGTCAATGATGCTGATGAGCTGGCATGGCCTGAGGGGCCGGACCAGGTTCCTTGGCGGCCTCTTCGACACCGGCATCACCGGTCCTCTTCTTTTCAGGCCAGGGTAGGTGGGAGGACTTGCCGTCTCCATAGGGGTTGAGCGATTTGCCCTCGAGCTGCAGCCACTTGCGTCCTGATCCGGCGTCGCGATACATCACCACTTTCTTTTCGCGGTAATGTCCGGGTGCGCCATCGCGCATCCACAGTTCAAGCGCGGTCACCAATTCAACCAGGGCCAACTTGGTCTCGCTTTCGGTTCGCGC
>JAUWFF010000397.1 GCA_030607105.1 Filomicrobium sp. | reverse complement strand
GCTGGAGGGCGGCTACGACTTGACGGCGTTGGCGCGGTCGGTCGGAGTACATGTGCGGGCGATGATGGACGCCGGCTGAATTCTAGACTATCGCTCCGAAATTGCTATGGCGACATGAAGGCCGCGGGCCGGCTTGGAGAGATAACGTAATGGCGGCAAAGACTAACCCCGACTACAAGGACATTGCGCAGCTGAGTTTTGAAAAGGCGCTGATGGAACTCGAAGGCATCGTGGGAAAGCTCGAGCGCGGTGACGTCGAGCTGGAGGAGTCGATCGCGATGTACGAGCGTGGGGAGGCATTGAAGGCCCACTGCAATCGGCTGTTGGCGCAGGCGGAGGCCAAGGTTGAGAAGATTACGGTGGATACAGAGGCCCGCCCTACGGGAATCCAGCCGCTTGACCCCTGAGTGCTCATAAGTCCGTGTCTGACAGACTTGGACGCAAAAAGTTACAGAGATTTGAGCTTTTTGATACCTGTGCCAGGGAGCACAACTGGGTATAGTGGGCGCTTGTGGCGGGGTGCTGGGCGGTCTTTTAGTCTGCCTCATAAGTCCGTTTGAAGTATGTAACGTAAGTCTCTTAGCTGGAGCCTGAATGCGGGCTCCGGAGACGAGGTGGTGATGACGAACATTCTGCAGCCTTCCCCTAAACCGCTCCTCGATACCGTCAATGACCCGGCCGACCTGCGAGCCTTGCCAGAGAGCGATCTCGAGCAATTCACGTCAGAATTACGCCAGGAACTGATTGAAGCGGTTTCAGTGACAGGCGGGCATCTCGGCGCCGGGCTTGGGGTTGTTGAGCTGACGGTTGCACTGCACTGGGTTTTTAATACGCCCAGCGACCGGCTGATCTGGGACGTCGGGCATCAGGCCTATCCGCACAAGATCCTGACCGGACGCCGCGAACGGATCAGGACGTTGCGGCAGCCCAGTGGCCTGTCTGGTTTCACCAAGCGCAGCGAGAGCGAGTATGATGCCTTCGGGGCCGGGCACTCCTCGACATCGATTTCGGCTGGTCTCGGCATGGCCGTGGCCCGCGACCTCAAAGGCGGGCAGAACAACGTTGTTTCGGTGATCGGTGACGGGGCGATGTCGGCGGGGATGGCTTATGAAGCCATCAACAACGCCGGGGCGCGCGATGAGCGTTTGATCGTTGTTTTGAACGATAACGATATGTCGATTGCACCGCCGACGGGGGCGTTGTCGGCCTATCTGGCGCGGGTGACCTCAAGTGGTTCCTACCTCTATGTCCGCGATATCGCGAAGCTGCTTGCCAGGCGGCTGCCAAAGAGTTGGGAGCGGCGTGCGGCGCGTGTCGAAGAGTATACGCGACACCTGTGGCAAGGCGGAGCCTGGTTTGAGGAACTCGGCTTCTACTACATCGGTCCGATTGACGGGCACGACTACAATCAACTGTTGCCAGTCCTGAAAAACGTGCGCGATGCCAAGCAGGGTCCGATCCTGGTGCACGTTGTGACACGCAAGGGCAAGGGTTACGCGCCGGCTGAGGAATCCAGCGATAAGTACCACGGCGTGGCGAAATTCAATGTGGTAACCGGCGCACAGATTAAGGCCAAGGCGAATGCGCCAAGCTACACGAAAGTCTTCGGGCAAAGTTTGATCGAAGAGGCGCGGGACGACGACCGTATTATCGGGATCACGGCGGCGATGCCGTCGGGAACCGGGATTGATCTGTTTGGCCAGGAATTTCCAGAAAGGACGTTCGACGTTGGGATTGCCGAGCAGCATGCGGTTACTTTCGCGGCGGGCCTTGCTTGCGAGGGTATGAAACCCTTTTGTGCAATCTATTCGACGTTCCTGCAGCGGGCGTACGACCAAGTTGTGCACGACGTTGCAATCCAGAAACTGCCGGTACGATTCCCGATCGACCGGGCTGGGCTCGTCGGTGCGGACGGCGCGACGCATGCGGGTTCATTCGACATCACGTATCTGGGCTGTCTGCCGAACTTTGTCGTTATGGCGCCGTCGGATGAAAGCGAATTGAAGCACATGGTGCGGACGGCGGCAGTTTATGAGGATGGTCCAATCGCGTTCCGTTATCCGAGAGGCGAGGGCACAGGCGTCGATATGCCTGTGCGCGGACAAGAGCTGGAGATCGGGCGCGGGCGCATCGTACGCGAGGGTACTTCGGTGGCACTGCTGGCATTGGGGACGCGCTTGGCGGAGTGCCTAAAGGCTGCTGATGAACTGGCCCGCTACGGTCTATCCGCGACGGTCGCCGATGCACGATTTGCAAAGCCGCTAGACGAAGACCTTGTCACAAGATTGGCGCGCAATCACGAAGTTCTGGTGACCCTTGAAGAAGGCTCAGTTGGAGGATTTGGTAGCTACGTGCTGCAGCATCTGGCGCAAACCGGTGCGCTCGATAACGGACTGAAGGTGCGTCCGATGGTGCTTCCCGATCGTTTCCTTGATCACGGCAAACCTCCGGATATGTATAAGGCAGCCGGGCTGGCGAGTGACGGTATCGTGGCGACCGTGTTTGCGGCTTTGGGACGCGAGATTGATTTGGCGAGTGCCGACCGGGC
>JAUWFF010000257.1 GCA_030607105.1 Filomicrobium sp. | reverse complement strand
AAAAGACGATCCGACCGAAACCGCCGACAAGCTCATCGTCTACTTTGATGGGTCGTGCCCTTTGTGCCGAGCCGAGATCAGGTTCTATCGCAGCCAGCCGGGAGCAGAGGAGCTTCGTTTCCTCGATGTTTCCGAACGGGCCGGCGTTGTTTGTAATGGGCTTACTTGCTCTGAGGCCATGGCCCGATTCCACGTGCAAGAACCCGATGGCAAACTCGTTTCGGGTGCTGCGGCTTTCGTGAGCGTCTGGGAACGCTTGCCAGATTGGCGGTGGGCGGCGAAAATGGCACGCCTTCCGGGCATCTTGTCGATCCTTGAAGTCGCCTACCGTCTGTTTCTGCCGATCCGCCCGGTGCTTTCGGGCGTGTTTGGCCGCCTCTTCCGGTCGCCTTGACGCCCTATTCCCCCAATCGCGGCGGCGCCCAACATACCGCTCAAGCACATATTTGAGGACTTCCCATGAGCGAGAACGGCCACTCACCCTCAGCCGCCGAAACTCTGCCAAAAGATGGTTCGTTGGCGCTGGCTTTGGGCGGTGGAGCCGCCAAGGGGCTTGCGCACATTCCGGTGCTCGAAGCTCTCGACGACCTTGGCATCAAACCGCGGAAAATCGCGGGAACGTCAATGGGCGCGATCATTGGCGCCTGTTACGCCAGCGGCATGTCCGGGCATGACTTGCGAGCGTTCGCGATCGAATTGTTCGAGGAACGCCTCGAACTCATCCGTAGGGTGTTCACCGAAGCAGAATCCTGGTCGTCGATCTTTTCTATCTCCAGTCCGGCGATCATAGCACCGGAGACCGTCTTCAGCGCTGTGCTGCCGGACACGCTGCCTGAAACGTTCGAAGAGCTCGATATACCGCTATGTGTTGTCGCCACGGACTTTCACGCCCAGTCGCAGGTGGTGATCGACACGGGTCTCTTGATGCCGGCCGTGGGCGCGTCATCGGCCCTGCCGGTTCTGCTAACACCGGTACAGATCGACGGCCGTGTCTTGATTGATGGTGGCTTTGTCAACCCAACCGCATTCGACATTATCCGCGGCACGGCCCAGTTCACGATCGCTGTCGACGTAACCGGCAAACAGATGCAGGCCGACACGTCGGTGCCCGGCTCTCTCGACACTTGGATCGGAGCTTCGCAAATAGTGCTGCACTCGCTAGTCGCAGAGAAGCTCAAGCACGAGGTTCCCGACCTACTTCTGCGCCCGGACATTTCCGCCTTTCATAGTTTCGACTTCTACAAGATTGAGGAAATCCTCAAGGCCTCGGAGCCGATCAAGGATGATGTGAAGCGCGGTATCGAGCGGTTGCTGGCGAAAACGCCATAAGCGGCTCAGGATCCCTCGCGTCCTTCCGGCGTCAGAACGAAGGGCCGCGGCCGGAAAATAACTTCTTGAGTTCCTCGGAGCGTGCCTCGCTCCAGCCGGGTGGGTCTGCGACAGCAGCCCAGGCATCGATGTAATCAGGTGCGATATAGTAATGGCCGTAACGCGGAATATCCAATGAGATCATCATGTCGAGCGCGATCTGCAGCATGGTGACGACCGGGAACCAGCGCAAGTCGGGTGAGACATCCGGCGCGCGCGGCTCGTCAAGCCAATCCGGGCGACGAAACGCGGAATCGAAGGTGAAGGCGACGATCGGATCGCTTCCGTAATGGAGAAAGACGATACGGATGGGCCCCCATTCAGCACCATCGGCGTCCCACCCGCCGGTCTGGTTGATGACGCGGACAAGCGAGCCGTTGCCGTAGCGGGGGCGCCAGGCGGGACTGCCGGGCTGGCGACCAGTGCGGACATTCTGCCAAAAGGGGCTTAGAAATGGAGATCCGGTCCAAACGGCGCCACTGATTGGATCTCCAAGGACATCCAGCAGCGGCAGGGTCAACTGCGAATTCAACGCTCCCTGGCTGAGACCGTGGACATAGAGCTTCGGCCGCGAATCCTTTGGTAACTCGGTCCAGTGGTGATAGATCACGTCAAACAGTTCGCGCGCCTGTTGGACTCCGTATTCGGGGTTTGAAAGTAGCGATAGGCCGCTGGTTAGGTAGGAGTACTGGACGGCTACCGTTGCAACGTCACCGCCAAGCATAAATTCCAGAGTATCGTGGCCACCTGGATCCAGCCAGCCGGTGCCGACGGGCACCACAACAACAAGCGCTGATCGTTCGAACCCGCCGACCCTGATGAGTTCCCGGAGAGCAAGCTCGGCGCGCTCACGGGGGCTATCCGCCGACCGGCGGCCAACGTAGACCCTGACGGGCTCCTTGGTCTCCCCGGTAGTGAACTTGGCGATCTCTTCCTTGGTCGGGGCCTTGCTCACGAAGTGACGCCCCCATCGACCCATCTGCTGCCAATTGACAAGCGAAGCTGGGCTGCCCGTCTTGTCGGGATCCGACGGCTGCGGAATATTGGGTTCGATAAAGGTATCAGCGGTTTCGAAGGACTTGTCGGCGGCTTTGAACGCGTTGCGCACGAGAGCACCATCAATGATGGCCCAAAACAGCCAGAGGACAAGCGCAGTCCCGATCACTATGCCGGTTCGTTGCGGCAGATAAGACACCAGAAGGGAGTTTACGTGATAGAGCACGAAGCCGAAGAAGTGCGTGCTGATCCAGAGAACAAGAAAGACACCAAGCGAGACGGCCGCGACAGTCCATGGGTGGGCCGTATCAACCGGATCGAGCCCCATAACCGAACGGGTTGAATTCTGCCAGTCGGCGGCATGTGACAGCGAGTAGAGCCCGATAACCAGGGCCGCACCATAGAGGAGGATGTTGAGGGTTGGTCGCCACGAACTTGGCGCCGGCGGAAGGTCCATGAATTGATAGAGCCAGAGAACGGCAAGTCCAAATAGGTAACCCAAAGCGGCAACGACGCCGCCAAGCAGACCTTGCATCACCGGATCGCGGGGCATCAAGGAAGGTGTCAGGGAGGCCCCAAAGAGGGTAACACCTGTCAAGACACCAAAGGCCGTGAGCGTGGGGCCGTTGTAATTCTCTCGGATCAAATCAAGCAAGTACATAAGTATCATCCATGACTTGTTGGTTCCCCTTCAAATGGTGCGGATGCCATGCGGCCTAGTGTTAGCCCATGGTCGTGGTGGACGCGAGCGGCATTCCAGGCGGGGAGGTTTGGCAATGGCGATTGCTCACGAAGTTTGAAAGCCAACCCGCGGCAACGTCACCGGCTGCATTCTGCAAAACCAGCAAAGCAAGGCAAAAGCCTGCTGGCCTAGTCGAGCAATTCAGCCAATGGGTCGGCCAGTTTTTTTGCGAAGGTCGCAGTCACGTTGATCGAATCGCGATAGACGATGACCCCGTTGATCACGGCTTGGCATACATTGCGACCGAAAAAACCGAGCCCGGCCGTGGAGCGACCAATCGAGCACGGCATTGTTTTTCTTGTTTTGATGGGCATCAGGGCGCCGGTCCCCCTGAGACAGCGAAGCGCATCTTGACACGGCGAAAAAGATGATCGCGGACCTTCCGGTAACTAGCCAGAATTTGCTCGTTGGTGGCGTCCTCGGGCAGCGCCGTCGCATCAAGGGTGGGCCAGTACTCGACCCGGGCGGGCATTGTACGGGTCAGCTCCAGAGCCTGGTGATGGGCTTCCGGTGACAACGAGACGATGAGGTCAAAGGCCTCATCTTCGAATTCGGAAATGGCCGTAGGATTA
>JAUWFF010000299.1 GCA_030607105.1 Filomicrobium sp. | reverse complement strand
AATAACGCGGTGAAACACGATGCCATCGTAGAAACCTTCGCGGGCCAGCTTCTTGAAGCGCTCGACATGCTTTGGGGCGAGATCCGGGCGCATTGCAATAAGCACCTTGCCGGTCTTGGTTTCGATCACCAAAGTGTTCTCGGGATCAGTCGCATCGGGAACGGCCAGCTTCTGGTCCCCTGGCTCCTTCGCGATCTTGGGCTCATTGGCACAGGAAGCACACATGACAGCGAGAGTCAGCGCTAGGAAAGCAATCGTCACAGCATTGCGCAGCAAGTCTCACTGCTCCTTGATGAAGACCAGGACCCGTTTGGGTTGATTGGTTTCCTGGATGGTTGGTTCGCCGCCGAGGTCAGCGGGGTGGTCAAAAATCCTGCGCCTTATGGAGGGAATCCGGCGTGGCGGCAAGGGACGCCGCGGCTTTGGACGCAAGGGCGGGTATCAATTGGCAAAGCGAAAATGCATGACGTCCCCGTCCTTGACGAGGTAATCCTTGCCTTCGAGGCGCATTTTACCGGCTTCCTTGGCACCTAATTCACCGCCTAAGCTGACGTAATCGTCGTAAGCGATTGTTTCTGCGCGGATAAAACCTTTTTCAAAGTCGGTGTGAATGACGCCGGCTGCCCGCGGTGCTTTTGTGCCATCTTCAATCGTCCAGGCACGCGCTTCCTTTGGTCCGACGGTGAAGTAGGTGACAAGGTCGAGTAGTCTGTAGCCCGCCCGTATAAGCCTGTTGAGACCTGGCTCCTCAAGGCCTAGTTCCTGCAGGTAGGCCTCTTGTTCTTCAGGTTCTAGGCCAGATAGTTCAGACTCAATCTTGGCGGAGATTGTTACGTGCTGGGCACCTTCGACCTTGGCGCGATTAGCGACCATCTGCGAATACGCATTGCCCGCGCCAGCGGAGGCCTCATCGACATTGCAGACGTAGAGAACAGGCTTGGCCGTCAGCAATTGCAGCAAATCGAAAATCTTTCGCTCGTCATGGGAGATGTCGGCCTGGCGCGCCGGTTTTCCATCACGCAGTAGAGGCAGGACCTTGTCGATGACGTCAAGACTTGCCTTTGCTTCCTTCTCGCCAGTCTTGGCCTTCTTTTCCAGGGGCGTGCGGCGTCGCTCCAGAGAGTCTAGATCTGCTAACATCAACTCAGTTTGAACGGTATCGGCATCAGCGACCGGGTCGATGCGACCCTCAACGTGGGTGATATCGCCGTCCTCAAAACAGCGCAGCACGTATGCGATCGCGTCAACTTCGCGGATGTGGGATAGGAACTGGTTGCCCAAGCCCTCGCCTTGCGAGGCCCCGCGCACGAGACCGGCGATGTCAACGAAAGTCAGGCGGGTCGGAATGACGGCTTGCGACTTGGCGATCGCAGCGAGTTTTTCCAATCGCTCGTCGGGCACGCCAACTTCACCGACGTTCGGCTCGATGGTGCAGAAGGGGTAATTGGCCGCCTCCGCGGCGGCGGTCTGCGTCAGCGCGTTGAACAACGTCGATTTGCCTACGTTTGGCAGACCGACGATGCCGCATTTAAAGCCCATGGCTGGCGGTGTCCTTGTCGTTTGGTCAAAGTGAAGGGTGAGCTACAACGGCTGAGGCGCCACGGCAATCGGCAAACGCACGAAGTCGGTCATCAGGCGTCCTCGTTTCCATCGCGCCTCGCCATCCATTTTCTCAGATTCTCGGCGATAGCGGATTGGGCTTTGGCTAGACGTTCACGGGCGGGCTGCCCGGATGGGGCCTGTGCTTGTGGCCTCTGCACGCGCGGTGCTCTCTTGGCTGGGCCGGGGCCAGCTTGATCGTTGGCTCCCAAGTCGCGGGCGACTTCGGCGGTAAAGCGAGCCAGGTCGCCGGTGGCAAGTGGCTTGGCAGCCTTGGCGATCGCGGCCAGCAGGGGATCGAGCCAATCGGAGTCGGCCTTGGCGAAGTCATGCAGCACATAGGTGGAAACCAAGTCTTTGCGGCCTGGGTGTCCGACGCCGATACGAATGCGGTTGAAGTTGTTGCCCAAGTGAGCTGAGATCGAACGCAGACCATTGTGGCCTGCGTTGCCGCCACCGGTTTTGGCCTTCAGTTTGCCTGGCGCAAGGTCGATCTCATCGTAGAGGACGATGACGTCTTCCTCGGGGATTTTCAGGAAGCGAGTGGCCTCGCCAACGGACTGGCCGGACTCGTTCATGTAGGTTTGTGGCTTCAAGATGAGCGCCCGCTCGTTGCCAATGCGGCCTTCGGCGACAAGACCTCTGAAGCGCTTTCGGTAGGGCGCGAAGTCATACTCCTCGGCGATTTTGTCTACGGCGAGGAAGCCTACGTTGTGCCGGTTGCGCTCGTGTTTGCGACCAGGATTGCCGAGGCCGACGATGAGCTTCATGGGCAAGCTCCTCATTGCTGCGGGCAACTGCGCGCCGCCCGCAACAATCTACTTCGGTGGGAGGGCTATTCTTTGGGCTCTTCAACCGTTTCGTCTTCAGCAGTGGTCTCTTCTTCATCCGCGCCGCCGGACGGCCCGCGGCCGGCTATGGTGGCGACGGTGAAGTCGCGGTCCTGAATGACTGCCTTTGCGCCCTCTGGCATCGTCACCGCCGACACGTGGATCGACTGCCCGATCTGCACGTCGGCAAGGTCCACCTCGAAGGCTGGCGGAATCTTATCATATGGACACCAGACCTCAATCTCGTGACGAACGATATTCAAGACACCGCCGCGTTTTAGGCCAGGGCAGGCACTTTCGTTTTGGAACCTGACGGGAACCTTGACGCGGATTAGGCCGTCGGCACCAATTCGCAGGAAGTCAATATGGACTGGGGTATCCTTGACTGGTTCGAGTTGTAGATCGCGCGAAACGACAAGCTGCTCGCTGCCGCCGACCTTTAACTTGAAGACCTTGGCCATGAACTGGCCCTTCAGATACATCTTCCAGACTTCGTTGTAGTCCAGCGAAATCGCTTCAGGCTGTTTCTTGCCACCATAGATGACAGCTGGCACCCTGCCTTCTCGGCGAGTCTGTCGTGCGGCCCCCTTACCGACACGCTCACGGGTGGCAGCATTGAGCTCGATGGTCTCAGTTGCCATTTTCTCAGTCTCCATAAACAACATGCGGGACCCGACCAAACGGTGGGTCCCGACAACAATCGCGGACCGGCCTCCAAGGGTGCCGGATCACGCGCTCACGCAGATGTTTGGTGAGGTCGATGCTTATAGCCGCAGGCCGCCTGTATGGCAACAATGGTGGTGAGGATGACTGAGGGCTAGTGTGAGCGGATTTTCGTTAGTCGGAGTCAAACAGGCCGGAGACGCTTCGTTCGCGGGAGGTGCGCAAAATGGCCTTGGCAAGCAATGGCGCGATTGAAAGCACATCAACATTGCGGGCGGCGCGGACCACTTCGGTCGGGATGATGGTATC
>JAUWFF010000084.1 GCA_030607105.1 Filomicrobium sp. | reverse complement strand
GGCGTCATCGCTACTGTTGTGCTCAGCACTATTGTCGTTGCTTTTGGTGCCGATAATTATGGCGGCTGTCGCGGGTTTTTTCTGGTTGCGCTGGGAGAAAATCGGGCGCTGGCAGGAAGCAAAGCGGCATGAATTTCGAGTGCGGATGCAGATCGCCCGATGGATATGGTTTCGCTACATACACCTTGACTGCCAATACTGGATTGCCTTTGTGAACTTCGACAGGGGGCCGATAAAGCTGGTGGGGCAAACGCCGGATGCGTTATACTGGAGTTTTACCTACAACAAGCTTATGGAAGTCGGTCCAGTCATCAACTCGGATGACATTAAGGTCGGCCCGGATGGTAAGTACGAAATTCTCATTTCCAACGATCGCCCACGGGATACAGACGTCAACTGGTTAAAGTTGCGCAAAGGTGTTGGGCGTGGGGTAATTTATTTCCGGATCTATGAACCTCGGGGCAACTTCCCAAGCCGGCTACCAAGTGTGTTCCAGAACGGAAAAGAGATTATCGCTGAAGGGTGCTCCTGATGGTCGACATGCTCTTGGTCTTGTTATTAGCGTCTGCAATTGCCTGCGTAATCATTGGCGTTTCGATCTATGTTGTCATTCCAGCGATAATTCAGTGGCAATACAGGGTGCAAGCCCCGAGCGCCGAGTTCAAGGCCGTCGATGGTTCGGAGGGCGCGGGCTCGTCGGATCTTCGTTACTTCATTCTCTCCTACGATTGCCGGAAGCAGGATTTGAAAGTCTCCGCAGAGTTGCCAGATGCGCCGCACTGGCAAATAGGGCTCTTTGATGGAAGTATGCGTTTGGTTGACGGCGGGTATGTGAACCACCATACCGCGGTGACACGCGATAATCGGTTTGAGGTTGTTGTCAGCAAGACTCCTGAGAGCAGAGAAGGCTCCATCAGCTGTGCATCTTCACCAAGTGGTTTGCTGATATATCGTGTGCTGTGTCCCCGATCCGCCGTTCCTTTGCCTTCAGTGGAAAGGGTGCGAGCAGAGGGATGACACCTCGGTTCTTAGATCGATCGAAACGCCCCGAGAACTGACCGTGCTTCAGTTTGATCGGCTGAGGCACGCATGCCAGGGACAAGCGGCCTCGTTGGGCTCTGTAATCGGCGCCTTGCTGCTAGTGCAACTTCACCTTGGGTTCGGTCTGGCGCGTGATGCTACGGGCGAGCGTGTCCATGCCGACCTTTGATACGCCGTGGAGTGCTTTCAGGTGCATCTTGTATAGGGAGCGGTACATTAGTTTCGCAAATAGTCCCTCGACCCACATCGAACGCCCCTGAACGAATCCCATTAGGCTGCCCACGGTCGAATACTCACCTAGCGATACGAGAGAGCCGAAGTCACGATAAACGAACGGTTTTAGTTCCTGGCCAGCAAGGCGCCGTTTCATCTGGTTAAAAAGCAGCGATGCCTGCTGGTGGGCGGCTTGTGCGCGCGGCGGGATCGGCTCGGTCTGCCCCTCAGGCACCAAATAGGAGCAATCCCCAAGTGCGAAGACGTCCTCGTCGCGTGTTGTCTGCAGCGTCTCCTTCACGACCAGCGTGTTGGCGGAACTTACTTCCAGGCCGTCGAGGCTGGCCAGAACGTTGGGACCCTTGACCCCAGCCGCCCACACAACCAGCGCCGACGGAATGAACTCTCCTGACTGCAGCGTGACGCCCTTTTCCGTCACCTCCGTGACGCGCGCGCTGGTGCGGATTTCAACGCCAAGGTCTTCGAGTATCTCAACGGTCGAATTGGAAAGGCGCTCTGGGAGGCCTGGCAAAATCCTGGGTGCTGCATCGATTAGAGTAATGTTGATGTCTCGTTCCGGATCGACCTTGTCTAGTCCGAATGCCACCACGCTGCGTGCCGTTCGATGCAGTTCCGCGGACAACTCCGTGCCGGTGGCGCCAGCGCCAATGATTGTCACGTGCAATTCTCCGGGCTCGATGGGGTCCGGGTGCGTGTTCGCCCGCAGGCATGCATTGACGAGCCGGCGGTTGAACCGCTCCGCTTGTTCGGGAGTGTCGAGCATGATGGCGTGCTCGTTTACGCCGGGTGTTCCGAAGTCGTTGGATACCGATCCGATCGCTATGATGAGTGTATCGTAGGGAAAGGATCGCGGTGGTGTGATCTCACGGCCTTCCTCGTCGAAAGTGGCGGCGCAATGAACAAGCCTTTTGCCACGGTCAAGGTCGACCATTTCTCCGAAGCGATACTGAAAGCCATGCCAATGGGCTTGTGCCAGGTAGCTAAGCTCGTGACGGGCGACGTCCATGCTTCCGGCAGCGATTTCGTGGAGCAACGGTTTCCAAATATGCGTGCGCGAGCGCTCGATCAGGGTGACATGAGCCTTGTTCTTCCGTCCCAGCTTGTCGCCGAGTTTGGTGACCAGTTCCAGGCCGCCGGCGCCGCCGCCTACGACAACGATTTTATGCAAGTCGGTCTCGGGCCTCACAATGAAGGGACGTTCACCCGTACGCTCGCCGTCTGAGAGAGTGGGTTGCTGGACTAGAGAGTCCTGCGAATCGGATGGGTTTGAGTTTTCTTGTTCCGACATCAGCTCTTCTCAAGTTTGTTGCGTTGTTAGAGGTTCAAGATTGGCAAGCCGTACAAGGTGTGAAGGGGCTCACGTGGCGCCTGAAAATATTGAATCAGGAAGGTGGAAGCTCACGGTCCAATTGGGCGCATCGACGACCTGACTAATTCGAAGGTCGCCGGCGACACTGCATAGCATGTATGCATCGATGGCGCTCAAGCCATGCGTTTTCGTCGTTAGATCGATCATGCCGCGGACGGCTGCGCGAGAGGCTTCATGGAGGTCTGGTCCAATTCCGGTCGTGATCTGAATGGTACCGGCAGTGCCGGACACTCGCCTCCAGGGCGTTATAATTCGTGGCATTTTGGGCGCCTCGCCCTTTATGATCTCGAAGGTCAAAGTGGCCTGCATTGGGCTTTCGATGGCGGTGCCGCAGACTTCGCCGTCGCCCTGTGCGGCGTGGGTGTCGCCGATCGAGAACAGGGCCCCTTTGACTTCCACGGGAAGATAAAGAACGCTACCGGCGACCAGGTCGCGCACGTCCATGTTTCCCCCGACGTGCCGTGGTGGAATGATCGAGTGCGGGCCGGGTTCCGCGGGTGCTACGCCAATCGTTCCGGCGAACGGCGAAAGAGGAATCTCGGCCTTTTCGGCGAACAACAGCGGCTGGCTACCGTTCGGCTGATACTTCCAATGCAGCAGTGCCGCGTCCGGGAAGTCATCGGCAAGAAGACCGAAGCCGGGAATGTTCGCCGTCCAGCCCCATCCCGACGGAGCGTAAGACTCAAGCCTCACGACGAGTGTATCGCCCGGCTGCGCACCATCGATGAAAACAGGGCCGGTAACCGGATTGACATGGTCTGAGTCGTAATTCGTGAAGACCTCTGTGGTGCAATCCGGCGTGATCTGCCCCCCAGATGCGTCCGTGATGTCGAAGGTGATCGTTTCGCCGGGAGCCACGAGAAGCACGGGCGTTATGCTCCTGTCCCAAGCAAAATGGCAGTGATCGCGATGAATGGTATGGGAGGGTCTTTTCGCCATGGTCCTTTGCAGTTCCTTTGCGGCGCGGGTTGCAAACCGCAACATGCACGCAGGCGCTTCTCATTTAAAGAACTGGTTGCGACAACTTCGGAGGGTTTGTTGGGCACGGCATCGTTGACGCAGTCGGTCTGACAAGTCCAGCAAGCTTATTGAGTCGGCGATGTTGACCCTACGTTACATCTGATATCCGCGACCAGTCATTCAGGAGGTTTGGCTGCGCAGGTGACCTTGTCGAGAAAAACCGGTCCAGGCCATTGCCTTGTCTACGGGCAAACGTCGAGGCGGGATGGACCTCGATCGTTTTATGGATCAGAGAATCCACCGGGAGCTAGGTGATAGGTGTGTGTATGGGTCCTTCAAATGTGGCCCGTTTCATACTTGGAGCCACCTTTTTGATCGCCGCTGGGTTGGTGGCAGGCTGCCGTGAAAGTAAGAGTGCACCGTCCCATCCATCGATCTAAATCACCGGATGCACATTTTCAATTGTAGATAGGCGCGGTGCGGCGCGTGCCCCTTGACATGATGGCGGTCATTTCATCCATCTATTGTTGATGCTTGTGCGGACCTGACGAGTTCTAATTGCTTGTTTTGCTTCCGAGCTCCAAGGGAATGCGGATTGTCTCAGGAGGACAGGATGCGGATTGCGACTTTCAATCTTGAGAGCCTGGATCTGCCGCCGCGGGCGGCACGACCAATCGAGGCACGGATCGACATGCTGCGGCCCGAGCTGGAGCGTGCGGACGCCGATATCCTGTGTCTGCAGGAGGTGAACGGCCAGCGTGTGCCGGGTGAACCGCTGCGTGTTCTGGCGGCACTCGACCTGCTGCTCGAAGGGACCCGCTACCAAAGCTACTCCCGCTCGGTGACGCACCACGCGGACGACCAACGCGTCGTCGACGTGCACAATCTGGTGACCCTTTCGTGCTGGCCGATTCTATCCTCCCGATCGATCTGTCATGAGTTTATTCAACCTCTCAGGTACCGGCCTGTAACGGCTCAACCGCCAAACCAGGACGATGAGGAGATTGGGTTCGACCGTCCGGCGCTTATTACTGAAGTCGCGACCTCGGACGGACGGACGCTGCATGTCATCAATTGCCATTTGCGGGCGCCGCTGGCCTCTAATATCGCGGGGCAAAAGCAGGCGCCGTTTGTGTGGAATTCGATTTCGGGCTGGGCAGAAGGTTTTTGCATTTCATCCATCAAGCGTAATGCCCAGGCACTGGAGATCCGATTGTTTGTCGATCAATTGCTTGGAGTGGACCGGCATGCTGACATCATCGTGACGGGTGACTTCAATGCCGAGGACAACGAGTCGCCGCTGCGCATCCTTGTCGGCGCCGAGCAGGATACCGGCAATGGCGCGTTGGCGGCCAGTTCCATGATCGTTCTGGATCGTGGCCTGCCGGAGGACCGCCGGTTTAGCGTTGTTCACCAGGGGCGCCCGCAAATGCTTGATCACGTGCTGTGCAGTCGCGCGCTCTACGGACGTTTCAAAGAGGTGCAGGTCTATAACGAAGCACTGAGCGACGAGGCCGTGGCGTACGCGCGGGTGGACCGCCCGACGGGTTCATCGCATGCCTGTGTTGTTGCCGAATTTCTGATGTAGGCGCGAGCGCGCATTGGAATGAGGAGGAGACGGTCGTCAGATGGAAGTCGTCTCAGGGCTACACGGGCCAGGTTGCCGCGAGCAAGGATTGCGGGCCGAAGGGGGAGTGAGGGGCGTTACATGTCGCGCGGCTGAAAGAACGGAGCGCTTTCTTCTCACGGTGGGCGATGCCTTGCTTGTCGGTTCCGTGCTCAATCCTCATCGAGTGGAATCTTTGCGTCTTTGTCATAGGCCTTCTTGGCGCCGCGACGGAAGACGAAAAGAACTATCCCCGCAAACAGGACAATACCGAGAATTAGCCACCAAAATTCACCAAGTTGATCCATAATCGCATTACCCAAAAATGAAATACTGTCTTGAGATTAGGTTTTCCGGCGGCTGAAGGCAACGGAGATTCAAGTCCGGCGAACGACTACCTGGGTGCTCCGTGAACATCTACGAGCCCGCGAAGCGCGCTAGCTGATCTTGGTCGGAATTACTGAGCGACCAAATCCGCGTTGGCGCGGCGGGGGCCGCCTTTGAGCACGTCCTGGTGACGGCAATCTCCGGTGCCGAACGCTGCAGGCCGTTTCGCGCCGACCGGGCGTGCAACGCTTCTTTCCAGGTTTGTCGGTTTCACGCTCGCCTACCCGTCCGACTTCTTCGCGGCCTAGGCGTTGGCGGTGGTGCGTTCCAGCATGGATACGAACTCTCTCTTTATTCCGTAAAGTCGGAGAGCGCCGCGTCGTTGACCTCATTGTAGAAGTCGATGAGCTCAGAGAGCGCCATGGCTCAAGATCAAGGTTGGTCTGGCGACCTTTCTTGGGTTGAACGCCTTCCTCATCCTTGCGCCCTTGATGCCGGACTTGCCGGCGCTCGCCGAACAGTCGATGGGGCTCTGCGCCTTGACGGCCGAGTTCAAGGCGAAGGAATAGATTGAGTTCTCCGCCGGGGTGAGCGATGGCATCCCGCTGGTGGTTGATGTCTATAAACCC
>JAUWFF010000228.1 GCA_030607105.1 Filomicrobium sp. | reverse complement strand
GCGCAAGGGTCTGCAATCGCTTCGGCACGCGATTATGGCCAGCGGTCGTGCGGGCCGGCGCGATCAGCCGGTGGCCGGCATCCTTTGGGTGGTTGCAGCGATGGCCTTTCTGGCCGGGCTGATCACGCTTGGCCGCTATGCCGCGCTGGCCGGCATGGACCCGCTGCAGGTCGTGTTCTTTCGCAATTTCTTCTGCGTTGTCTGGATGCTGCCGTTACTCGCCTGGCGCGGGCTGTCGCTGGTTCGAACGCAGCGGATCGAGCTTTACGCGCTGCGCGTAGCGTTGAGTTTCTTGGCCATGACGGCAATGTTTCAAGCTATCGCGCGTATCCCGATCGGCGAGGTGACCGCGATTGGTTTTTTGGCGCCTCTGTTTGGCACCGGTGCTGCAATTCTGCTGCTCGGCGAAAAGGTCAGGATCAGGCGCTGGATGGCGCTGGGTGTCGGATTTATTGGTGCGATGATCATCCTGCGGCCGACTGGAAATACACCAGGAGCCGGTGAGATCGCGGCATTGGTCTCGGCGCTGGCGCTCGGGGTGATTGGGCCTTTGGTGAAGCGGTTGACGCTTGAGGACGACGCCGATCGGGTTGTGTTTCTGACAAACCTGCTGCTCACTCCTATGTCGCTCGTGCCGGCGCTGTTCGTCTGGAGTTGGCCGCCGGCGGAGCTGTGGCCGTATCTTGTTGCGATGGGTTTGATGGCGGTGCTCGGGCACATGTCGCTTGTGCGAGGCTACACGGTGATGGACGCGTCGCTGGTTATGACGTTGAAGTTCGTGCGATTGCCCTTCGCGGTCCTACTAGGTTACCTGGCGTTTCAGGAAACCATTGATGCGTGGACCTGGGTTGGCGGCTTCATCATTTTCGCAGCGTCCTTGTACGTGACACGGCGTGAGGCGATGCTTAAAGGCGAGCGGGAGGCAGCCGCGTCGAGAAGTCCCCCGGCCTCAATCTGAGCGCTTGGAATTCGGATTATCAACCGAGAGAAGGGACCGCCCGCGGTTGGCTGGCGATCCAAAGTCTACCCCGTTGTTTGTTGCTTTTCATTCGAGATGGACAGGAGCCCAGCGTTGGTTCGCCGGGGCAGATCCAGTGCTTGGCGCCGTGCTTGGATCTTATTCACCGTTTTTGCTGTTTTGCTTCAAGATAGATTTAAAATAGTTTCATGACGATTGAGCGAGAGATCGACGACAGCCTTAGGAGCGGTCCCCGACGTCCAGTTGGGCTGTCTTGATGGAAACTCTTCAATGCCATCAAGCGAGGGAGCAGGCAGGCGGCTGGCGGAACGGCCTCCCCTTAATGATCAGCCGCTGTGGGGTGTTTCGGGGAAGACGGGATAGACACCGGCCACGCGGCCCATCTGCTGGGTCAGGGCCAGCACCGTGTCGATGGTGGGCGTGGGCACCTCAACGAGCCTGCCCATCTCCTGTACGACAGTCAGCAGCGCGTCGAGTTCAAGCTTGCGACCCTTTTCGAGGTCCTGAAGCATGGATGTGCGGTGTGCGCCGACGGCGGCGGCGCCGTCAATGCGCCGCTCGATATCGACGCGGAAGTCGGCGCCCATCTTGCGGGCCAGAGTTTCCGCCTCGTTCATCATGGCATGTGCGACAGCACGGGTTCCCGGATCTGTTGCGACGATGTCGAGCGTTGCGCGGGTCAATGCTGAGATTGGATTGAAACAAAGGTTGCCCCATAGTTTCAGCCAGATGTCATCCCGGATCTGATCA
Organism: Filomicrobium sp.; assembly: GCA_030607105.1. Classification (GTDB taxonomy): domain Bacteria; phylum Pseudomonadota; class Alphaproteobacteria; order Rhizobiales; family Hyphomicrobiaceae; genus Filomicrobium. Next base: position 2,266 of record JAUWFF010000228.1, on the reverse strand, counting down.
TAGACGCGGCACTTCAGACCGGCTGCTTCGAAGGCGCTGGCGAGGGCCATGACGCGCTCGCTTTTGTCGCCATTCGGTTCGCCAAGATTATACCTGTCACCATAGGTATGCTTGATGACACCGGGTTCGGTAATTTCAGCGGCGGGGTAAACGGTACAGCCGATGGCGCGTTGCGGGCCCAACGCTTTCCATTGGCGTCCACCGGGGTCGACGCTTTCGAGCTGCTTATCCTCCCAGGGGCCTTTGAGGCCATGAAAGTACCACCAGGGAATGCCATTTTGGGCGGTGACAACGTGGGTGTTCGGGCCGAGCAAGGGCAACATGTGCTCCGCTGCGTCCCAGGCCTGGTGAGATTTGACGGCGACAATGACGTAATCGTGGGCCCCGAGTTCGGAAGGCTCCTTGGCCGCGGGCAAGCGAGCGACCAGCTCTTCATCCTTGACGATCAGCTTGAGGCCATTGGATTTGATTGCCTCGAGGTGTGCGCCGCGCGCGATAACAGAAACGTCGATTCCGGCCTTGTGGAGCAGGACCGCCAGATGTGCGCCGATAGCCCCGGCACCATAGACACAGACCTTCATCCGCCTCCCCTTGGATTACATTATCGTTGCTATTGTTGGTGTTGGTATACCAAGCCGGCAATGATCGTCAAAAGTTGAATTGTCGCTGTCTGAAGTGGTTTTGGCGCGCTGCATTTGCTTTCAACTCGATGCCTTGGCCAAGGAGTACCTGCCACTTGCTGCGAGTTAACCGGAGTGGGCGGCCAGTTTTACGGCCTTGCGTACCGCGTCGGTCATGTCGCGTGCTTCGTCGAATTCGACCCCTGAACTTTTAAGCCGAACTGACGCGAAGTCGGCATTGTTTCCGGCGAAGCGGGCAATGATTGGAAGTTTGCGTCCTGTGCGACGGACGGCGATGGCGATTCCTTCAGCAATGGTGTCACAACGCTGCATGCCTCCGCCGTGGACGTTGATGAGCATGGTTGTGGTGTTTTTGCTGCCCAACACCAATTCAGCGCCGTAGGCGATGTCGAGGCTACTGGCCGTTGTGCGGATGTCCATGAAGTTGGCTGGTTCGCCGCCAAAGTCCCGAAGCATGTCGAGAGTTGCTAGAGCCAGTCCCGCACCGTTTACTATCATGCCAATTTTGCCGCCGAGGGCAGCGTAGTTGATCTGGTGACGGTCGGCGGCTAGTTCCTGCGGGTCGTCTTCTTCTTGCGTAACGGCCTCTCGGAAGGCGGCAAGGCCCGGGTGCCGGAAAAGCGCGTGGTCATCTATCTGCAGTTTGGCGTCGAGGGCCACGAGGTCTTGAGATGGTGTGAGAACAAGTGGATTGATCTCGATTTGGAGCGCGTCAAGCTCAACCGCCATTCGCGCCAGGCTGCGAAAGATCTCGGCGGCTTTCGCCTCGGCTTCGGGCGGGAGTTCGAGTCGCTGGGCGGCGGCCTGGAAAGCGCCCTCGGGTCCGTTGCTGGTGAACTTGAGGGGCGCGCGAAAGATCAAGCCGGGCCGGCCAGCCGCGCGGCTTTCGATGCCTGGGCCGCCCGACCGCGATGTCAGCAAGAGCAAGCCACCAGTAGCGCTGTCGAGCACGACGGCTGCATAGAGCTGAAGAGAATGGGGGATCGCCTCCTCGATCAGGACCCAGCGAACGTTTTCTCCCAACGAAGTCGAATGGGGCGTGCCGAGCTGTTGGTCAAGCATGGCGGCGGCGGTGGCCGCGACGCCGTCGGGGGAGGCTGCAAAACGGACTCCGCCTTCGGCCATGCGTCCCGCGGTGCGGACCTGTGCTTTTACCGCGAAGCGAGGAAAAGCCAGACGCCGCGCTACGCGCCGCGCGTCCTCCGCTTCGCAGGCGATGCGGCCCTTCGGGATGCGCAGTCCGTAGCGCTCCAATAGTTCCTTGGCCTGGAATTCGTGCAGCTGCATTGCGTGTCGCTCTTTGCGCTGATGCAATAGGCCATCTGGGCCCAACGACCGGCTCGCGGGTCTGGTTCAGATTGACCGTTTTGCTTGCGGTTTGAGGCTACTCGTCCAATGATGAGTGTTAGACAGTATGCCATTCGTCCGGCAAGCTCGAGTTGGGCCATGACTTTTTTTTATGTTCGTCCCATTTCGATACCCTGTTGCACTTTCCCGCGCGCTGGCATATTGTATTCCAAGGGGCGCCTAAATGCCGCAAGACCATTTTGTCGCCCACTATAAGCGCAACACCAAGGTCGCGGGTCAAAGGGACGTTCGTTTCCCTAGGCCCAGGCAATAAAACG
>JAUWFF010000102.1 GCA_030607105.1 Filomicrobium sp. | reverse complement strand
ATATCGAGGGAAATTTTACCAAGGCGCTTGCTGCTCGTGAGACAGCTAGGGCCGAGGGTGCGGACCTGGTCGTTTTCCCGGAGTTGTTCTTAGCAGGTTATCCGCCGGAAGACCTCGTGTTGAAGCGATCTTTCCAGCAGGCATGCAAGGATGCGCTTCTGGAGCTTGCGTCGGTGACCGGTGAAGACGATGGGCCGGGGCTACTCATTGGAACGGTCTGGCCGGAAGATGGGAAGGTCTATAATGCCGTTGCGCTTACTGATGGCGGTGAGGTGGCCGCGCTGCGCTTCAAGGTTGAATTGCCGAATTATGGTGTCTTTGATGAGAAGCGGGTGTTTGCCTGCGGGCCGATGCCGGGGCCGATCAATTTTCGCGGTGTGCGGATCGGCGTGCCGATCTGCGAAGACATCTGGATTGAGGACGTAGTCGAGTGCCTTGGCGAGTGCGGCGCCGAGTTCCTTATCGTACCCAACGGCTCGCCGTTCGATTGGACCAAGCCCGACCTTCGACTCAACATAGCGGTGGCGCGGGTCACCGAGAGCGATATGCCGCTCATCTACGTCAACCAAGTCGGGGGACAAGATGAGCTCGTGTTTGATGGAGCGTCATTCGTACTCAATTCCGATTGTCAGCTTGCCGCACAACTATCCGGTTGGCGGGAGGCTGTGCAGGTCACCGAGTGGCGACGCGGCGCGGAGGGCTGGCAATGCAACGTCGGTTTGCGTGAGATCCTGCCGGAGGGTGATGAAGCAGCCTACGAAGCTTGCGTGCTGGGATTGCGCGATTATGTCGAGAAGAACCGCTTTCCTGGCGTGGTAATGGGCCTGTCGGGCGGGATTGATTCAGCGCTGGTTGCAGCCCTAGCCGTCGATGCCCTGGGGGCGGAGCGTGTACACTGCGTGATGCTGCCCTATAAATACACCTCGGATGATAGTCTAGTTGATGCAGAAGCCTGCGCCCAAGCGCTTGGCGTTCGCTATGACGTGGTGCCGATCGAACCGGCGGTCGAGGGGTTTGGCCGTTTGCTATCGGAACTGTTCGCCGGTCGCGAAGCCGATGTCACCGAAGAGAATATTCAAAGTCGGGCGCGGGGCGTGATCTTGATGGCGCTTTCCAACAAGTTCGGCTCGATGTTGCTCACGACCGGCAACAAGTCAGAGATGTCGGTTGGGTACGCAACACTCTACGGTGACATGAACGGCGGGTTCAATCCCATCAAGGATCTCTACAAGACCGAAGTCTACAGGATCGCGCGCTGGCGTAACGCGCACAATATCGGCTGCGGTAAGGGTCCTCGTGGGGCCGTCATCCCTGAGAACATCTTGAGTAAGGCACCAACGGCGGAACTTCGCGAAAACCAGACTGATCAGGACAATCTGCCGCCCTACGACGTGTTGGATGATATTCTGGCGTGCCTTGTCGAAAATGAAATGCCGGTGGCGGAGATCGCACAGCGCGGCCACGATGTTGAGACGATCCAGCGGGTTGAGCGGTTGCTCTATATTTCAGAATACAAGAGGCGACAAGCTGCGCCTGGGGTCAAGATTTCCTCGCGCAGCTTTGGTCGCGACCGGCGCTACCCGATTACCAACGGATACCGGGATCAGCATCGTTTCGTGCAGGCGATCGGCGGAGATGTCGCGGCACCGAAACTGGTGCGGCCACGGGTCGAAGGGGATCCCGTTTGACGTTCGGAACGCCTCAACTGGTATCGGGTCGGCCATAGCGTAATCCAGATGGACCAAAGTCCTATTGGGTGTCGGCTGGAAGTCTTTGATCATCGAGCTGCTTTGGCGATTGCCGAAACGGGGCACAGATGACGGAGCGTATACCCGATAGGCTGAGGAGTTACTTCGAGATTGAGTCGGTCCCCCTGACGCTTTCCTCGCGGGATCGCCCTGATATGCCGGTTGTCATCGCCAACCGGGCCTTCTGTGAACTTAGCGGCTATCCACCTGAGGAAGTGATCGGGCGTAACTGCCGTTTTCTTCAGGGCGAATTTGACAATTCGGCCGAGCGGGCGCGTGTTCGCGAGTGCATCGAGCACGAGCAGGACGATTACTTCATCCTCGCCAACCGGAAGAAGAACGGCGATCGGTTTTTGAATTTTTTTTATCTGGCGCCGATCTTAGTTCCGGACTGCCAGGAGCGTTTTGTCCTGGGTACGCAGTTTGATGTAACCAACGAGCTCCACGACGAGGTCGAGGGGCACTTTCGCAAGGTAGGCGATGTTTTCGGTGGCACAGTCGAGCCCGGCTACTCCAACCAAGTCGTTATTGAATCCAAGAAACTTGCAGCGATCTCGGTGCGGAATGTTCTGCAGTACATCTTGGAGACTGAGGCGGGCCGGCATGCGAAGAGCCTGGTCGCTGGTTAGGAGAATACAAACCTTTACTGGCGAAACTGCTGGACATGAGCCAGTCGTATTTAATTGGAGAGCAGCCGCCCATGTGGTGGCTGGAGGCAGCCGAGGCCGATATTGCCAGTGTGGATGTTATCCGCGGTGAAGATGTGCTGAGGTTTGGCGATCAATTCGTCGCTCTTGAAGATATTGCCTCCTACCGGGTCATGGAAGTCGTCGAGCGCTGTAAAGACCGCCTGGCAGCTGTCTTGGGCCTTATCGGCCTGACGGGTCTGGTTTCACTCGTTGCCATGCTGCACGGCGGTTGGCTTGAGCAGATGCTCACCGTGCTGGTCTTCCTGTTCATTGTCGGGATGTCCAGTGTGGGCGAGGTATTAGGCCTCACCAGCAAGCGCTACTTCCAGGTGACGGTCTTTACCCATGGTGGCCGAAAAGCGCGGTACAACAGCTCTGATAACAGCGACGTCGGCCGTCTTGTCGGCTTTCTTGAAGATACACTCGAGCGCTAGTGTTGGCTCTCAGAAGCGTCCTAACGACGTCTTGGGATTGATGGTTAGGTCCTGTCGTTCGTTGTGAACCCGGCCAGCTATCAATTGGCGCAGATTTCCATGTCGAGTCCGCTCTCAGAACCGATCAGCTTGCGCATGAAAATGACGTTGATCGCCGTGCCCTGCCTCAGGGGACGGGTCCCGCGTCCAGCAAGTTCGTAGCCCTTGCGCTCGAAAAAGATCTGTGCGCTGATTGGTGCGCGGACACTGGCCAGATGGCAGTCCGCCGTGGCAGCGGCGGTCTCTATGGCCAGCAACATCTTTGAGCCTATTCCGATGCGCTCGAAGAGAGGTCGGACGAAAAGTGCCGTGATACGGCCGACACCCGGATTGGATTCCGCCTTTCGCCACGCGGCCGTCGCGATGAGTTGACCACCAAGCCATCCGCCCAAAAGCGTGTCGCTCATCAGCCTGTCAACATTACCCGGTGTGCGGACCATCGCCTCGTATGCATCGAGTTCCTCGGGGGCGTAAAGGGTATGTGGCTGGCTGCGGAAGGTTGTTGCGTGAATGTAGCGAACATCGTTGAGGTGATCAGGCTGAAGCGGGCGGATGATCACGGCCGGAGCGATTTCGCTTTTCGGTGAGGCGCGGGTTTGCATGTTCACGCTCCGCTCTCCGATAGGGCTTTGCTGCCAAGACTCTCGAGCGCAACTCAGTTGACTGCAATTAAACGAGGGCGCTTAACAGATTGCTATTTCCGTGTCTTGGTACGCACGCTAAATGCAAGCGCGCGCCGGCCGCGCAACTATAAGTATAGTTGCGATTTGCGTCAGACGTCGAACAGTTTATCGACAGTTTCTTCAATGCTGGATTTGGCCGAGCTCTTGAAGTTCTTATGAAGTGTCGAGGGCGACATTCAACGGAATGGCGAAAACTCTGGACCGGTCTGCGCTCGATCGCCTGGGGGTTTTGCCGGTTCGCCGGGAATTGGAGTTTGCGGCACGTACTCAGCTCGTTTGCAGGAGCACCCGTCAACATACTTCTTTCGATAAAGAAACGCCTCTTTGAGGTTCGTGTAGGGCTCGTTCGTGGCAAACGAAACCATCTGCTCGACGCCGGCGCCCGGGTTTTGATGAAAATAAAGAGTTGCTGGTGCGGCGCAGCGCGACTGGCAAACGTCGGCATCGCGTTGGAAATGGTTCTGCAGCGTCGAGAAGCTCACGGGGAAGTAGTAGCCGTCACAAAGCCGCACGCACAACGTGCGGTAGGTTGCAAATGGCAGCGCCTGATAGGTATTGGCGTAACCGGATCCGCCGTCCTGGTCCTCCCAAAACGGCGAGTATGCCCTGCGGTCGCGGCGGCGTGCTTCGCGGACATAGTTTTCTCCGCAGTTGTTACGGGCAAGACCGCGAATAATCTCGTCTTGATAGGAGCGATCCGAGCGGGAGGTTATGTCCTGGCGCTCTGATTCAAGCTGGGCGAGCTGCCCGCGCTTGTCGTCGCGCTCGCGTGCGATCCGCAAGCACTTGGGAGCGCGGCGCAGTGTGCGCGTGAACAGGAACTCCTCATAACAGCCTGATCGGTCAAGGCGCGATTCGATACGGCTCACGGCGGTCCGGAGTTGTCTGATCTGGGAATTGAGCTCAGGTAGGCGGTCGCGTCGCTGGCCGCCTTTGGAGGATTCCTGCACCATACGCCATTCAAGGTCGCGGCAGATTGAGTTGCGGGCGGTCCAACCACCGGTGTCGGGTTGACCGGGTTGGACATAGGGGTCGGGCTGCTTGTAGGGCGACGGCCGTGTGGGGGTCCTGCGCGGGGGAGGATCGTCTTCGATCTCCCACGGCCACTTGAAGCCCTGCGACCAAACGGTTTGGGCCGTCATGGGTGCACAAAGGCAAGCCACTGCGACCGCAATCGTTGGCCAAACGCGTCGTAGGCGCGCAGATTGTCTGTCGTTGGCCGTCATTCCTGCAACTCAAAAAAGACAAGCAAGTTGTGAGCGCTAGCGGGGCAATGCAGCACAAACATGGCGAATGCCCACCGTCCCCAAGGAGGTTAGGCTCAGCAGCAGTCGTCCATCTGCTTGACGCCCCCTCATGCGCCCTTCATAACACGCAGCCATGACTACAACTGCGCGCCAAACCGCTGTCAACTCACGTTGCAGCATTGATTGTAATATCCAGATCACCGGCTAGGAGATCGGCTGGCGCGCGGCATTCTCATCGTACCCGTATTTTACCGGTGCAACTCAGCCTCGCCGCAGCCGACATCGGCCAAAGGTGGGGAGCCCCATGTCGCTGACCCTTTACAATACCCTGACGCGGAAAAAAGAGGCGTTCTCGCCAATCGATCCGGGGAATGTGCGCATGTATGTGTGCGGGCCGACGGTTTACGATTATGCGCATATCGGTAACGCGCGTCCGGTCATTGTTTTCGATCTGCTGTTCCGGCTCCTGCGGCTCACCTATGGGGCCGAACATGTCACGTATGTACGCAACATCACCGACGTCGACGACAAGATTAATCAGCGCGCAGCCGAAGAAGGCGTCTCGATCCGCGACCTGACCGAACGCACTGCGAAGCAGTTTCATGACGATATTGCAGCACTGGGCGTGCTGGCGCCGACGATTGAGCCGCGCGCAACCGAACATATCGATGAAATGAAGGTGCTTTGTGAGGCGCTGGTCGAAAAGGGCCATGCGTATGTCGCGGAAGGCCATGTTCTGTTCGACGTTGCGTCGATGCCGGATTACGGGCGGCTTTCAAACCGCAGTATCGAAGAGATGGAGGCGGGTGCGCGCGTCGAAGTGGCGCCCTACAAGAAGGGGCCGATGGACTTCGTACTGTGGAAGCCGTCGAAAGAGGGCGAGCCGGGATGGCCGTCGCCTTGCGGTGTCGAAACGGACGGGCGGCCCGGCTGGCACATTGAGTGCTCGGCAATGGCGGGACGGCATCTGGGTGAAGTCTTTGACATTCACGGCGGTGGTATTGATCTGACCTTTCCTCACCACGAAAACGAGATTGCCCAAAGCCGCTGCGCGCATGGCAC
>JAUWFF010000105.1 GCA_030607105.1 Filomicrobium sp. | reverse complement strand
GGAACGTGGTTACCGCCACGGACGCCCACGCCATCACAAAGGCAATGATCTTTACCGCGGGCCGCATCGCGCGCTTTTCTTCGAAACGCCTGGCCTCAACTAGAGCGGTCTGCAGAACAGGAATTTGAACCAGCCAATCGTGCAGGCGCTGGCTGGAACGCGCGAATGCCCAGAGGGCAACCAGGAGAAACGGTGTCGTTGGCAGCCCGGGCAAAATCGCGCCCGCCAACGCCAATACAGTGGCAACGCAGCCCAACACTATGAGGAGTGGTTTCACGTACCAGATTACCTTCGGTTCGACCCCACATGGTGCGACGGTTCCAATCGCACCCAATCCGCCGCCCTTCATTGGGCTTGTATACGCTTGTGCGCGAGGATGTCTAACCGTCGGTCTCGATTGAGATGAAGTCTGATCCGGGCAGGCGGTGGGTGTCCTTATGCCAGAGCCATCTGGTTTCCGAGCCAAGGTCCTTGCTAGCACGGCTTTCAAGAGTAAAGCCGGCCTTCTCGTAAAAGTCTCGAGAGGGGTTGTTCTTTTGCGTCGGGATGCAGCGGGCGGCGACCTCTTTGACGCCGCTGGCGACAAGGTTCTTCAAGAGCGCGCCCAGGAACGCGTATTCAACCTGACGCCCGATGACACGGCAGCTCATTAAAAAGGTCAGGAGCTCCGCGCGATCGCCCGTACGGCAAGCGCAGGCGCAAATCACGATCCCATGGTCGCCAAACTGATCGCTAAGACGGCCGAGAATGACTCTGTGGCCGCCCTCATCAGCCATCTGCGAAGCCAGTTCGGTTTCCGATAACCGCAGCGTCGTTAGATTGAACTGATTGGTCCGCGCGTGCATTTGCGCGATGCGGGGCAACGTCGCCGACCGCATTGGCTCGATGCACAACCGCTGGCCGAGGCCCGCCAGATATTCATCAATACTGGCCACCTGGTTCCTGAGCGCGCGTCCCTTGCTTTGCACGACGTAGAGCTCCGATCGCGACCGGTCCTCGGCAGTAAGACGCCGCGGCCAAAGCGGTCGTTGGTTACGCAGGAAATCGATACGGCCGGCAGGGTCATCGGGAAGTTCAGGCACGCGCACCTCGGGTGCCAGCCGCCGCATGGCCTCCCGCTCGTGCGGGCTGTCGTCAAGGAACAGGAAGCTGTCGAGCCCGATGCTGAGTTCATCGGCGAGGCTACGAACATTTTGAGCCTTGGGTTCCCAGTTGATACGGTGGGCGACGATATCCTCACGTCTCAGCGCCATTCCGGGATGCGCATCGAACACCTCCAGCACGTCTTCATCGTTCTTGCTCAGAATCGTCAACAGCAATCCCTGACTTTTGAGCCGCAAACACTCATTTTGGAAGGCCTTGAAGGCGTTGCCAGGGAAATCGTCGCCGCACTCGATCCCCTGCAGACCATCTTCTCCATAAATGCCGCGCCAGAGTGTATTATCGAGGTCGAGTGCAAGCGCTTTTACGGGTTTTGATTCACGCGCGGCGTAGGCCTCGGCGAACGCGGCCGCCAGCGCCCGCGTTGCCTCCGTTGAGTAGGGGATGCGACCATAATACCAGAGCTTGGGGTCCGATCTCTTGGTGGGCGCGATGTCGGCCATCGCCAAGTCCGTGTCGACGATCGTCACGTTGTTCAAGTCGCCCGCACGGTCGCCGAGGCGACGGTTGAAGCTGCTTGTCAGATAGCCGGTGCCGTCCGGATGAAAGGGGTCTAGAAAACCGGCCGACGGCGAGATTGGCGACGGCAGAGTGTTGATAAGCACCTGGGCGCGGTGCGTACGGGAGAACCCTTCCAAGGCAGCAAGAAATGTCTCGGTGCTTTGTTCAAATAGTCGCTCGGCGTCTTGGCTTGAAAGGCGCCAATCGCGCTTTATGAGGCCACCGGGATCGATCTGAATCGCGATCACATCAGGTAACTCCGGCGCGGGCTCCAGCAGTTCCGTGACGACCGCTCCAAATCCTGCCGACGTCAGCTGCGCATCATAACCCACCTGTGAGAAGGCCGAGATCAGTGCCTGTTGTAAAATGTCGCCGGTGGAGAAACCCAACAGTCGCAGTGTTACGCTGCGCGACGGCGATGCGGCTGCTTTCATGATGGCGGTCATTGCCGGTTTTCCCGTTCGTTCTAGAGCATCACGTCGCCGCCGGTGATGAGGAGATTCTCACCGGTGATGAAGTCGGCAAAGGGAGAGGTGAGAAAGAGCACGGCCTTGGCGACATCCTCGGGCGTCGCCAAGCGCCGCAGAGGAGTGCGCGAGACAAACATCTGCCGGACGCGGTCGGGGATCTCGGACGTTAGATCGGTGTCGACCAGGGACGGTGAAACCATGTTTACGCGTACACCTGTGGGGCCCAGTTCCTGAGCGAGGTTCTTGCTCATGGCATGCAGTGCCGCCTTGGCGGCGACGTAGGGCAACCAATTGTGCGCCGTGCGGCCAAGCGCCGCTGAACTCAACACGTTGACGATACTGCCCTTGGTCTGCGTCAAGGCCGGCAGCGCCGCGTGCGTAACGTTGAAGACCGAGCCGACAATCTGTTCGTTGGCTTGTTGCATATCGGGCCACGATAGGCTTCCGAACGAGCCTGACTTAATCCTCGGCCCGGCGTTATTCACAAGAATATCAATCCCACCGGCCTGTGCGGACTGCTCAACCAATTGGGCGGCTTCCTTGGCCTGCGACACGTCGGCCTTGATCAGCTCAGCAGAACCTCCGCGATCAATGAGTTCGCGAACGAGACTTTGCGCTGCGCGCTCGCTGTTGTTGAAATTGACGATGACACGTGCGCCATGCTCGCAGAGTGCTGCAGCAATCGCGCGGCCAATACCCCGAGATGCCCCCGTCACCAATGCCGTGCGTCCCTCCAGGAGGTTGTTGGCAAACTGTGCTGCGCCACGTGCCGGCATTGGCTTTTCCTCCTCCTGAACGCGGAGCACTTTGGCCCGCGCCGTACCCGTGAGAACACAGGCGCCTTCTTGGTTGGAGATCTCCGTCCGGATAGTGAGGACGCGCGTGACCGGATCGATCGACTCGATGACGCCGGTTGCTTCCACCGTATCGCCGATAAAGACGGGATGGCTGAAGTCGATGGTCTGGGAAAGATAAAGCGCGCCCCGCCCGGGGATCTTCATGCCAACAAGTGTGGATAGAAGGCTCGCGTGCAGAAAACCGTGCACAACCCGCTGCGCGAATTCGGTGCGAGCAGCGAATTCGTCATCGGTGTGCAGCTCGTTATAGTCGCCAGACAAACGCGCAAAGGCTGCGACATCTTCGGCAGTAATCGTCCGAATGACGCTGTCCGAATAGCCCGGATAAAGCTCTTCAAGCCTGTCCCGCCGGCCGATATGTGTAGCGGCCGATTGGGCGCGACCGTTCGAATCTTCGCTCATGAAAGGCCAGTATTTCCCCGATTGAGTTGGCGTAAACCCTACGGTGTGACTCTGCGCCCAAGTATGATGCAGATCAGGTTCTCAAGACCATGGCGCGCCTAGGCTTTCATTCATTGGGATTCGGCGGCCCGTCGATGTTGCATGCGAGGGCGTCCAAACTTCGTCGATCCCGCATCGGCCAGTACGCTAGTAAAGTTTTTAACTTGCCAGCCATCCGCAGGGCGGCAATGACTGAGGGGGATTACATGTCTTCAACGTTCGATACGGTTGCCGGTTTCATTTCAGAGATTTGCGACATTCCGCAAGAACGGATCAAACCGGATTCTCATGTGACGGAGGACCTTGAAGTCGACAGCCTCGACTTCCTTGATGCGGTCTTCAATATCGAACAGAAATTCGGCATCAGTATTCCGCTTGATGATTGGACGCAGCAGGTCAATGATGGTGCCGTCAAGGGATCACGTTACTTCGTGCTGGAGAACTTCTGCGCCGAAGTCGACAAACTCCGAGCGTCGGCTGAATCCGTAGCCGCCTCATGATGTCAGGTCCTCTCTCCGAGAGTCCGGCGGCGGATATGAGGATCGACAAGTTTCAGTTTGTCAGCCTCATTGAAACGCTTGATATCCCAGCAACCAAGATATCCGTTCGGGCCCGAATTCCTGATGATCATTCCATATTCGAGGGGCACTTCCCCGGTCATCCACTCATGCCCGGCGTTCTACTCACCGAACTCATGGCGCAGACGTGTGGCTTTCTGCTGCTGTCGCTGAACGGATTTGCGCGAATGCCGTTTTTGGCGGCGTTGAAGGAGGTGAAGCTGCGTGAATTCGTGCGGCCGGGGTCCGAACTTGTTTGCTCGGCGGAACGCGCACACGACGGTTCAGGTTACGCCGTCTTGAATGCCAGCGTCAGACTTCGAGAAAGTCAAAAGCGTATCTGCGATGGAACCTTGATGTTCCGCATCGTGCCGTTTCCCAACAATGAACTGCGCCAGCACATGGGTGATCGCGCACATGAAGTCGGGCTTTGCATTTCCGGGGACGGCGTCCATTTATTGGAAAAGGCTGCAACGTGAACGCCAGGGTTGTCATTACCGGCATTGGCCTCCTCAGCGGACTAGGTGAGGGACCTGAAGCACATTGGTCGGGGCTAAACTGTGAGGCACCACAGCCCGTCGTTGATGAGACGCAATTCTCGCCCTATCCCGTGCATCCCTTGGGGCCGGTCGATTTCTCAACGCAGGTCCCGAAAAAGGGCGACTTGCGGCAGATGGAGCCGTGGCAAAGAATCGGAACGTTTGCCGCCGGGCTGGCACTTGCCGACGCGGGAATCGCCGGAAACCAGGAATACCTGGATCGCACAGACATGATTGTCGCAGCCGGAAGCGGCGAACGCGACACGGCAACCGACATGAAGGTACTGGAGACCATCCGTGGGCGCAACGACCAGAACATCCGCGCCAACGAGATCCTGCCGAGCAACCTGCGGCCCACGCTGTTCCTGGCGCAGCTTTCCAATCTGCTGGCCGGCAACATCTCCATCGTTCACAAGGTCACCGGTTCCTCACGCACGTTCATGGGTGAGGAAATGTCCGGCGTGGCGGCGGTCGAGACGGCCATGCGCCGCATCAAAGCGGGCCAAGGCGATCTCTTTCTGGTCGGTGGCGCCTTCAATTCAGAACGTGAAGACATTCTGCTCAACTTCGAACTGGGCGGCATGCTGCTTCAGGGCCAACACAAACCGATATGGGAGCGGGCTGGCACGACTACCTCCGGTCTCGCGCCAGCCAGCATCGGCGCGTTTCTGGTGCTTGAGGAAGAATCCAAAGCCCTTTCGCGTGGAGCTCGCATCTACGCCGAGTTGGAAGATGTCGTGTCGGGCCGCTGCGACCGCAAGCACTGCTCGGCAATCGATAACGCCTGCCGGCAATTTGCGTCCCTTCAACCGAAGCTGAACAAGGACAAGCAGCTAGCCGTTCTGAGCGGCGCCAGCGGCGCGGAAATGGCCACCAGCGAGGAGCTGTCGTTTCTGCGCGGCGTTGTCGAACAGAGCTACATGACCTTCATCAGGGCATACGGCACAGTTCTCGGCCATGGCGTCGAAGCCCATTTCCCCGTCGGCGTGGCGCTCGCGGCCATGGCTCTCCAGCGCGGCGCTTTCTATCCGCCGTTTGATCAATCAGGTATCGAGCATGCCTGCGCCGGGACCCCCGAGCAGATCCTACTGACGTGCTGGGGGCACTGGCGCGGCGAAGCACTGGCCCTCATTCGCAAGGCGGGTCACTGATGGGTGCGCGCCTTTTGGATGAACGCGGGCGTCCGCTCGTCGC
>JAUWFF010000333.1 GCA_030607105.1 Filomicrobium sp. | reverse complement strand
GGGTTTCGCAAGCGCTTCGGCGGCGACATAAGCAAGGAGCGCAAGTGAGACTTGCGCTCCTTCAGTTTGTCATTGCCAGAGCTCTATCAGCCGCGGAAGCGGAAGGCGGCGGCGGCCGGGCTGCCGCCGGGGATCGATTTTGAGGCCATGGGGAGGACTTCTCCACCGCCGCGCAGGACGAGTCCGACGAGTTCGTCGAGGACGTCGTAGGTTTCGGCGTTTGGTTTCTTGGCAAGCGTGAGTTTGCCGGTGCCGGACTTGATGCGGCCTGGAACCTCGATGGTGTTATCGACGAAGAGCGTCGCCACCTGGCCGCGGCTGGCCGCGTGGGCGATCTGGGCCAGGTCGGTGCTAGCAAGGTCCTTGTCCAAGCCCGCGACGGCTTCGGCGAGGCGTTCGTTCAGCTCCTTCTTCTGGCGCCGGGCAAAGATGGGTCGCGCCTTGGCGGCCAACTCCGCCTCGCTCATCGCTTCTGGGTTGCCCGAAATGACGGAGTTGACGAGGGCGGGGTAGCTGTTTTGAGAGCGGTAGATGGCGGCCAGTTCGGTGACGGATGCCAGCACAAGCGGGGCGGTCTGGCCGGCGAGCACCGGGCGCAGCGGGCGATCGACGGCGCGGCAATACTGAGCCTGCAGGGTTTTCATGCCTTCGCCGCCCTGGAGGCGCCGGGCTGGGGCGCGGTCGCGCGGTAACTGGCGCTTGACGGCATCCGACATCGTTTTTGGCATGCCGGCAACCTTCACTTCCTTGGCGAAGCTCGGGGTGACCTCGACTAGTCGGATGGAGCCTTGCGACAGGGCGAGCACGAAGCCGTGCGCGGTTTGCGCCATTACCGGCACCATCGGCTTGACGTGGAAGCGATCGGCGACCTGGACTTCCGGCTCGGGTGCGAGCGGCAAGCGGAAGGTGCGCAGTTTGGTGGGCGAGGCGAAAACGGCGAGGCCGTCGGCCATGTAGGCCCAGAACGCGCGGTCGTTTTCCAGTTCGGCAAATGCGTCCTCGATGGCCGCGATGTGGCGCTTGTTGGCTTTGGCGTCCTTGAGCTGGTCGACGGCCGCGCTGGCGAGGTTCTTGAACTGGATGCGATCAGCCTGGGTGGAGCGAGTGACCGGTGTGGTGGGCAGATAGATGGAAACGCAGATGTTGCCGCGAAAGGCGTCGAGGGCTCTGACTTCGTCGGCGGTGGGGATGTCGGTGTAAAGCATTTGGTTTTTGAATTCCTGTGCCTGGTTGCGATTGAGACGATCGCAACCGGCGCCGCAAATCTCAAGTGCAACGTGAGGTGTGGAGGGGCTTTTTTGAGTGGGGGGCGTTGCGTCCTTCACTCCTTGAACGTCACTTTGAGTGTGTATTCGCCTGCCGCTTCGCGGTAGTAGTCGCTGACACGGACGTAGTAGGTGCCGCCAGGGGTGGCATTGCCGGAGAAGCCCAAGTCCGCGCCGGCGGTAGTGTTATGCTTTTCGAGGATCTGCGTCTTGTTCGGGTTATAGAGGACGAGCTGCGGGCGGAGCGTGGTGGAACGGTTTGTCAGTTCGACCACGATCTGCTTGGCGTTGTCGCCAGCTTTCACCTTGAAGTAATCGAGATCTCGGCCGTCCATGATCGACGCCTCTACCTCCTGGCCGGCAGTAATGGGCGCAGCGGTGAGGATGGTTTCGTTGGGTTCGAAGGCGTCGTAAGCTTTCAGCGGCATGACCCTGACGAGATACGCGCCGACGTTCTCGCCGTAGTAATTGCTCGCGCGGAACGTGAACGTCGATTCTGGGGCGGCGACGAAGACGTATGAGACATTGGCGCCGGAGGTCGTCTGGTGTTTTGAGCCTATGCTCGCCTTGTCGGAATTGAACAGCCCGATGCGCGGTTCGAGCGTGGTGGAGCGGTTGTCAATCTCGATCTTGATCCAGTCGCGGTACTTAGGCGGCGTGGTGAAGGAATAGAAATCGTAATCCTTGCCGGCGCCGATGGAGGCGGTAATCCATTTGCCGAGTTCCATGCGGTTGGTGCTGAGCAGATCGTTGTTAGGTTCTTGTTCCTGGGCGCTAACGTCAACGTGTTCGGGTTTCATGACATCAAGGGTTTCGAGGGCCTGGGTGCGGCGTACGTCCCGCACCTTCTTGTTGAAGTTCTGGGAGATCTTCCTGGCTTCTTTGAGGTTGGATTTGATGGCCGCTTTGGCTTCGGCGGCCTTGACGGGTTTCGCGGGGGTGGGGCTTGCCGCCGCTGCTGTATTCATCGGGGTGACTGTTGGCGAAGTTGCGGTCTTGCCACCGGACGAAGCGAGCGTATGGACGGCGGCGACGATGCCGTCGACGCGCTGCTCGTAGGCGCGGGCCTTCGCCTTACACTGCAGGAACTGCTCCGGGTTGAGCTGGCCGGCGTCGAGTACGGTGCAGCAGGTTTTGAGATTGAGCGCTGTCATCTGCGCGCGTTCGGTGAGTTCCACCAGTGGTTCGCGGCCGATCTCGATTTCACCGTCCGTTTTGAGGAAGCTGATCTTGGTGGACAAGTTGACGGCGGTCTGGCGGAAGATCGCCTCGCAGGGCGAGGCTCGCGCGGACATGTAATCGTAGCCGAGGTAGACGCCGACCATGATCAGCATCACCGTGGTCACTGCGACGAGCGGGATCAGCCTATTCATCCAGCGGCCGCTGCGGTTCTTGCCCCGATTGTCGGGTTTTTGTGTTTGGGGTTCGTGTTTGTCCGGCATCTTCGCCTCGCTCTCGTCGCCAACTCCGCACCCACACAACACCGATGTGTGTCAGCTTGATGCTGTCAACCCGGATAGGCGGCTTTCTCCACCACTCCACACGCATCCCTGGGCTGATGATAAGTGCGCCAACCGGTCACGGAATAACTTTTTGAGCTCTTTAGCGGCAGAGGATGTGTGTTGCCTGCCGCAAGAGTTTTCTGGTGTAACCGCGGTGCAGCTGGCAGGTTTTGAACAGAAGCCAAGTCGTGCGCCCGATGTTTTGGTGATTTGTTCTTATTTTGCTGTTTGAGAGGCATCGACATGTCCCCTTCCTACTCTGGTAACTATCCCATCGAGACACGCGATGGTGAGGTCGAGCGCCTGCACATCCAGGGCGAAACGATGGCCCCTGAGACGGAACGGATGCTTGACCTCATCGG
>JAUWFF010000180.1 GCA_030607105.1 Filomicrobium sp. | reverse complement strand
CAATCGACCGGCACCGACGCCGCCAACATGCTGCTCGGTGTGACTCCGGCACATGCCAGCGAACACATTGGCTTGCCGGATGGGCTGGAGCGCACGCGAGCCGCTGTCGAAGCCTATCGGCTTCGCGAAATCACGCTTCTTGAAGAGAGAATCGCGAGCATTCAGGATTGGCATAAGAAGGCCTCCGGAAAGCTGAAAACGGCCAACACTGTTCTGCGCGATGCGATTAAGGCGGAGCGCGAACTGCAGCCGGAGGCGCGCAACATAAGTCAACGCTTGCGGGCTTCGGAAGCTGCACTTTCAGCAACCCGGCGGTCCTTCCGCGATTTCATGCTCCGCGCTGCTGCCGTCAATGGTCGCGAAGCCATGAACAAGGCCGCTCTGGAAGAGGAAGCACTCGAGGCAACAGCCCTCCGCCACTTGAACGAAATCGAACTCGCACTGTCCGACCGCGACGCGCTCGATGATCTCTTAGAAGAGCGCCGCGCGGCGGTCGGAAAGGCCAAGACGCGCCGCGACATTCTTCAGGACCGGTTTGCAGCCGCCCGCAAGGCGTTGTCGCAAACCCGCACCCGCCTAAAAGAGTCAAAAGAAGCCTATAAGCGCCGCGAGCGACCGATCACAATCCTGCTGTCAAAGAAGGCCAGCAGGCTTTACGTACGCCAGGGCTATGATCCGGTCCTGGAGGCAGTCATTAAGTTTGACGATCCGGATGCACCAATCGGCACGCACGTTTTTCAAGCCATCGAGTACAACCGGGATGGAACTGATCTGCGCTGGCAAGCCGTTACTGCCGCTCGCAAATACAAAAAGACAGTCTTCTATCGCAACCGCCGCGGCCGCAAACGTCGCAAGAAGGTTAAGCTGCCGCCAGGCCCCGTGCAGACGCCAGAAAACGCGCTTAAGCGGGTAAGAATACCCGATAAGGTTTCCGATGTGCTGGCCGAACTCATCAAGCCCGGCTCGGCCATTATCATCACCGACGAGCGCAAGAGCAACGAGACCGGCAAGTACACCGATCTCATCGTCACCACGCGCTGACCCGTACGCCCAGACCACCCGATTTCAAAAAGAATTTGGCTATCTCCGCGCAACTCATCTCAACCGGGCAGCAAAAGCTTCTTTTCCGGCGGTCGCAGCAGCACCTTCACGTCGTCACCGATCCGGTCCTCCCCCGGCTCCAGCACGCATGAGGTAATGCCTCCGCGCCAGTTTGGGTGCAATGCCTTTAGAGGCCCCGGATAGGCGTCCTCCATCCACTTGCAGGGCCGCGTCGGATAGGTCAATTTCAACTTCACTGGCCCAATCTGAACAATACGGCCACGCGCCTTCGGCAACACCACTCCCTGCACAAGAAGTTTGGCACGTCGCGCCGTCTACGGCGGCAATACATCACCGTCTTCGGCAGACTGTTCCAACAGTTACCGCAACGCCGTCCGCCATTGCTCAAGTGCCAGCACTGTGATCTGCTTCAGTTTGAATTTCGCGCCCTAATGATTGCCTTCAAGCCCAGCTTCGCAGGTGATCCGAACACGCATCCAAACCTCCATGGGCGCAAGACGCTGGGCGGGCAACGCCAATCAATCGGCCGATTTCACTCATAGGGACAAACGGACATCATCCGACGACAGGAACACCAATGAGATAAGGGTGTCCATAAAAGGCCATCAAGAGATATAGCGACAGGCCGATACCAACGACGATGGCGTCATTGACCGCCGTAGCCGCCTCAGCGGTCCGCCCGGCATCTCCGCGTCGTTTTAGCGAAATTCTGTCGTAGACAGCAAAGGAGAGGAACGAACTGAACAGCACCAGCGAGGCGACGTCGCCGTTGGCCAGCAAATGCGCAAGGGCCCAGATCTTCACGGCAACTAGCATCGGATGCTTGAGCATGGCGCCGATGTGCGAGGGCACATAGGCCGAGACCAGCGCAATAAAAGCCGGCAGCATCAGCAACAGGGCCAGGTGGCTTGCCCAGGTTGGCGCTTCCCATAGGACAGGGTTCTTCGATCCCAGATACGCCTGCATCTTCCCATATCCAAATACGATCAGGATAAAGGAAACAAGCGAGGCTACCGAAAAGGCCGCCTTGTACCCCATCTCGCCGAAGCGCTCGACCAAACCATTGCGCAGCTCGCGATTGGTAGGAATAAGATGGATGGTGAAAAACGCCACCAACCCCACGATCAACAGCATCATGCCCCAAACTCCCATTCTCCGTTATTGGCCCAAGCAGTACTTACCCGCTTAATCGCACGCCCAACCCAGCTAGCCAACGATTTCCCGCCGCGGTCCGTCACCACCAGAAAGACAATGCATGCTGAACAGTTGTGCCAGCTGTCTTTGCACTGTGTTGTGGGTAACTGGCCAGTGTGGGACCTGCCAGCGCGCGATAAACTTTTTTGGTGGGGCGGGGGGATCTGAGCCGCGGCGGGCCTCGGGTCCTAGGAGGGTCAAATGTACTCTGAGGTCCAAGCCTTAGCAGCTCACGTCGCGAATGCTTATCCGCGTCCGTCTTTCGGGCGAGGAGCGCTGTCAATGACTGTTAAAGCATTGACCTGAAAGCAATCTCGTAGGGGAGATCGCCCAGCCAACAGCTCTAACTCCGCCGACACCTCGAGCACCTCGAACGAGGACTAAGCAACCCTTCGCCTGTGGCGTGAACTTGCAGTTGTACTCGGGCGTCGACCAAGGCACCAGGATCAATCGATCCTGCCTCCGGAGACGACGAACCAGCCCTGCGAGACGCACACGCGGCAACAGCTCGAGGTGGCGGCGCTGCCGAACCCGCGGAAAACGCGTGCGCTGCGGAAACCGTGAGTGTGGAA
This sequence comes from Filomicrobium sp., assembly GCA_030607105.1. Taxonomy (GTDB): domain Bacteria; phylum Pseudomonadota; class Alphaproteobacteria; order Rhizobiales; family Hyphomicrobiaceae; genus Filomicrobium. The sequence goes on along the minus strand of JAUWFF010000180.1, from coordinate 1,592 downwards.
CCCGTACCTACCGTGGTCAGCCAAAACGAGGGCGGCAGCCAACCTCAATCCGGCATCACATCTCGCGAACGTTGGCTGAGATCGGCAAAGTCGGCCAGCCGCTCAAAGCTGATTGGAGTGCCGGCATCATTCGCCATCACGCTAATTGTCACGGCCTTCATCTTGTCGCTGGTCGCCACCTTCTTATTTGGACTTCCAGCCGGCCTGAGCGGCATTCGCAGCGCTTCAGGGAACGAACCCGCCGGCCGCATTAAGGGAGTAGCCCAGGAACCGGAACGGCTCCGGTGGCCGCCCGGTCCAGCTGGGTCTATCAGGGCAGGTAACCCTTATCGAGATCCATATCCTGACGCCCGATGATCTGACCATCTGCCGCGGCGAGTTCGGCACTCCAGGAAAGATGTGTCCCGGCCTCCGGCAAGCTCATCGAGGCAAACCTCGCACGAAGCTGCATCCCAGCCTCGGCCAGCAGCCACTCCTCCAGCGGGAAATACAGTTGCTCCCAATGCGTCGCCGCCGCCTCCGGTCCCGTCGACAAGCTGAGGCCGTCCCCAAATTCCGCCTGCCACCAGACCGCGAAGCCATAGACCGCGTTAGGCGCGTCTATCTCCCAGCTGACCTGTCCCGAGCGTTGCGGATCGGCTTCCTGGCGCAGGTCGACGTAGTCCCATTGCCGTTCCCCATTGACAAGAAGTTCGCCAACCGCAAGCCGTCGCACATAGACGTTATTGAGGCTCATCACCTGCGGCAAAGCGAGGTCCAGGCCATATTCCAGACCCGTCTGTTCCCAAAGCCTGAGCTCGGCATCGAGCCGGGGCGTGGTGACTGGCGCCACGAGTTGAACAATCCCGCGCGGCAGAACCACCCCGCCTGGCGTCAGGAAGCGGCGGCGTGCATCGTTCAAGGTCGTGATGATGTCTTCTTCGAAAGCGTAATTGCCGAGCGTTTCCGAAATGATGACGTCGACTTGCGGTGGGTCCTGCATCTCCGCTGAGTGACACGGCATCAACACACAGTTCTGCAGTCCGCTGGCCGCGATCACCGCTTCGGCGACACCCGCAACTTCTGCTGTCTCGTATAAGAAGACTTCGCGTGCGCCGAGCCTGGCGGCCATTGCCCCAAGTAGCCCCGTACCCGCACCGATGTCAGCGACTCGCGTCTTGCCGGGTTCAATTACAGCCTTCAACGCTTCAAACAGGACGTGGTTGCGAACCTGGTCTGCGATCAGCGTACGGTGATATTCGATGCGCATCGAAATGGAACTTTCAAAGGCTTAGGCGAGGCCCGCGAATTTGATAGAGCGTCAGCCCCGTGGCGACGGCTAGGTTCAGGGAATCGAGATCACCAGCCATCGGAATTTTCACCTTTCGCGAGCAGACTTTCGTCAGTTCGTCTGACAGGCCCGGCCCCTCGCTTCCCATCACAACGAGCACCGGCTCCCTGTACCGGGCTTCCCTAAAATCTTCCGCACCAGAGAGATGCAGCCCAATGACATCACCGGTCCACCCGGCACGCCACACAAGAAACGCTTCCCGCGCCATCCGAACAAGCGGTATGGCAAAAACGGAACCCATCGTGGCCCGGATGCACTCACG
>JAUWFF010000372.1 GCA_030607105.1 Filomicrobium sp. | reverse complement strand
CGATCGACAGGAACCGCCATGGCGCACAGGCAAAAGGCGCCACCCATCGCCTCTGCATCGAAGAACGGACCAAAGCGTGTGAGCACGCCTGCTTCCCGCAAGCGGCCAACCCGCTTAATCACTTCAGACTCGCTCAGACCGATCTGTTCGCCAACAACTGCAAACGGGCGCGGCACAAGCGGGAATCCGTCTTGGAGGAAATTGATGATGGTAGCGTCAACATCATCCAACATGATACTGGAGTCTGTTACTGACCGAGTCATCACGCTGCCTCCTTTGGTACCGTCAGCATCGCACCAGTCTGTTTGAAACAACGGCTGCTGAACAGAATCTGGCGTGGACACTCTGTCAATCGTGCCGCCTCTGAGGCCTGCGTTATGATCTTCAAGGCATCCCCGCGCGCCTTGGCATGCACCAAGCAGTAGAGATTGTAAGGCCAGTCTCCCTCGAACCGTGTGCGCCGGTAGCACAAATTTATACCGGGGATCGCTGCAAGCGCGGTGCCGGCACGATCGATGCCGTCGGGACTCACGTCCCAGACCACCATGGCATTCGACCGCCAACCAAGCGCACGGTGCCTAACGATCACCCCAACGCGCATTATGACCTCAGCGGCCCGAAGCTGCGCCAGCCGAGCAATGACGCTGGTTTCCGACCGACCAAGTCCCTCGGCAATTAGGCGAAATGGCTCCGGCGCCAGCGGTAAGCCATGTGTCAACGCCTGTATCAGAGGCGCATCGCCCTGTCGTGGCTCGAATGTGGCACATCGTGTTGGCGCATCGATTGCTCCACAATATTTCGCCCCCCGCCCATCCAACGGAAATCCCAGATCAATATGGTAGGAGCGCTCCAGGCGAAAATCGAACACGCGCTGGGCCGTACGTTTTGAGATGCGGGCAAGTGTTTGCTTGACATGATCCCGATCAGGGCCCGTGGCAACGAACCAGAGGTTTAGCTTGTTTTCGCGCAGATACGAGTGGTTCACACCAGGCTCTTCACCTATGACTGCAGCAATCTCTTCGACTTGCAAATCGGTCGCAGCCATCGCCGCTAGTGTGCTCGCTCCGATAACATTAGGCCGCGCGACGCCTCCGACACGCGAAACCGCACCTGATTGGCACAGCCCTTTCAGGCGATTGATGACATCGGCTTCACCTGTTTCCAGGTGTGCTGCCAGAACCGCGAACGGTCTTGGAACTAAGGGCAGATCGCGCTGCCAATCACCGAGCAAACGCATGTCGATCGAATCGCGTCCCATATCGGTCATCCTCAAAGCCCCGTCCGGTAGGCGCGGGCCGTCAGAAAAATGCCGCTCGGACTTTTCGCCGGGATCTCCGCGACCTTCGTGAAGCGCCGCGCGTCGTAGACCTGAACGACATTGGAGTCACGAACAGAAACCCACACTTCATTTCCGCGCGGCAAAAATTCCATATGAAGAACAGCCCGACCTGGCTTGAGCTCGTGCACGACGGTTCCGGTAGGCGCATCGATAACCTGTACCGTGTCGTTCCGCGGATGGGCAAAATTCACCCAGACATGCCGGCCATCGGGCCGGGCTACAGCAAACACCGGTTGGCCATGGACCTTAGTCCGGCGCAATTCTTTGAAACTGCGGGCATCGACCCATAGAACTTCGTGCCGACCAATTGCCGGTAAGACAAAACGATCTCCTGCAAGGGCCCAGCCTTCCAGATGCGGCATCTTATAAACTGGAAGTCTTTTCTGGCCCCTGCCATAGGCATCAAGAATCCGGCGCGCCACGACAGGCGTCTGCCAGAGATCAAACACCGTCATGCCATCCTCGCCGAACAGACCAGTCAGATAGAAACGCCCATCCGCAGTGATCAAAGCGTCATAGGGTTGGTTACCAACGCCTCCTATTTTGGTGAGGCTAGGTGTTGTCGCCCCCGATGAAAAATCGGCAATCCAAGTCTCTCCTGCATCCCACAATGTGAAGACAAAACGCCTCCCTGGCGCATCGACCAGCCCAACCGTTTTCGATCGCCCGTTCTTCCAGTTGGCCGGAATATCGGCCACCAACTCAAGCGTCGCGGCATCGAAAACGCGAACGCCACCGGGTTCATAGTTAGAAACGGCAACAAGTGTCCCATCATCGGAAATAGCGCCCCCGATCGAATTGCCACCTTGGATGATGCGCCGCGCCAACGTTGAAGTCAGCATGTTGATTTTCGACAACCCGCCATCGCGACCGAAGACATAGGCGTATTGCTGACTTGGAGAAAACACGACGGAAGCGTGGGACAGGTCACCCAAACCCTCGACACGAGCCAGTGCTGCGCGTTTGGTCGTGTCAATGATCAATACCGAACCGCTCGCTCGCTCAATCACCACGCCAAGGTTACCGGTGCCTCTGAGACTCTCTTGCAGTGGACGTGTGGCAGTATCCCCGGTCAACACGAACAGGGAGACGACAAACACAGACAAGGTTGCAAGGCGGATCATCGGCTCCTCTCTTTCAAGAGGAATTCAGCAACCCATCTGGCCTCTTTTTCACTGAGCAGCGAACGCCACGGCGGCATGGGTGTATTGGCTACGCCATTGAGGATGATTTCCGTAATTGCTTCGACGGATGCGCCGGCCAATCTTTGAGCGCGGATGTCGGGGCCGAGGCCTCCCTTCAAGGTCATGCCATGACACGAACCGCAGTCGTGGCGCACAAGCTGTTCAAGTTGCTGGGCCCGCGCCGGTTCGATCGTTCCTCCGGCCACCGCCGGTGCGCTGGCCATGAATCCAGCAACCATCGCGAATACTTCGCGTCTACACATGGGCGTCT
>JAUWFF010000055.1 GCA_030607105.1 Filomicrobium sp. | reverse complement strand
ACTGGCCGCCGGTGCCGCCCTTATCGATGCCGAGCCTTCCCAGAAGGTCACGCAGCGGGTCGCCCTGCTTGCCGCCACTTGCTGATTGGCCATCAGAGGGGATGGCATTGCGCAATAGATCTTCAAGGCCGCTTTTGCCCAAAAGGTCACCTAGGGGATCACCTTGCCGGCCGCCCGCCGACGTGGTTGAGCGTTGGCCACCCGTAACAAGTGACTCGAGAATACTCTTTGCATCAAACATAACACACACCTTGTAGAGCCTGGAGAGGGGATCCAGACAGTAGGGTGCGCGGCAGCAAGCGGCAAGGCGTTGCGGGCAAAAGGAATTTTGCTGGAGGTAGACTGAATTAAACGATTTAGACGGAGGCCTGCTTGCTGCCAGAGCCGGCCTGTTCAGCAAGAGCGACTTCGTCTGGTGCACCGACGAACCGGGAAAACAATGCCCATGTGCCTCGGCCGAAGTCATCGATCAACACATAGACGGCTGGAACGAACAGCAATGAAAGCACGGTCGAAGATATCAAACCGCCGATCACAGCGATGGCCATTGGCGAGCGGAATTCGCCACCCGAATCCAATGCAAGAGCCGAGGGCACCATGCCGCCCACCATGGCGATCGTCGTCATGACAATCGGACGAGCCCGCTTGCGCCCGGCGTCGATAATGGCTTCGTTGCGATCCATCCCGTGCTTGATCTGTTCGACGGCGAAGTCGACAAGCATGATCGCATTCTTGGTGACAATGCCCATCAGCATGAGGATGCCAATGACCACCGGGAGGCTGATCGGGTTGCCGGTCAGCGCGAGTGCAACGATAGCGCCTCCGATTGAAAGCGGCAGCGAAAAGAGAATAGTAATCGGTTGCAGGAAGCTGGCGAACAGGAGAACCAGGACCGCGTAGACCATCATCAGCCCGGCGCCCATGGCCCTAGCAAAACCTTCGAACACCTCAGCCATGATCTCGGCGTCGCCGAATTGCTTGACCTTGACCCCGTCGGGAAGGTTCTGGGCGGCGGGCAGGGCTAGCGCGGCGTTGATGGCGTCACCAAGCGGTGTGTTGCCGATGAGGTCGGCGCCAATCAGAATGCGTCGGTTGCGATCATAGCGGTCGATGGCCGTTGGGCCTTGGGCCAGTTCGAAACGGGCGACCGCGGACAGTGGAACGGGAGCACCCGTTGCCGTCGGGATCTGTAGGTTTTCGAGCAACTGGCGATCGCTGCGTGACGTGTCGGGTAGCTTGACGCGGATTGGTACCTGACGGTCGCCGACGTCAAACTTGGCGAGGTTGGCGCCAATGTCGCCTATGGTTGCGATGCGCACGGCCTCGGAAATGGCCTGCGTGGAGACCCCGAGATCTGCGGCGATATCGCTTCTGGGATAGACGCGCAGTTCTGGGCGGTCGAGCTCAGCGGTCGAGACGACGTTTAGCAGGGCAGGCAGGCGCTTGGATTGGCTTGTCAGTGCGGCCCCGACGCGGTCCACGTCCTTGGAGGAGGGACCCGTGACGACGAGCTGGAACTGCCGCTGGCCGTTGTCCATCAAGAACCAGTAACGAATGTCTGGTATTTCGGAGAGCGTCAGGCCCATATCTTCCTGGATTTCGGCCTGTGTTTTCTTGCGTTGGCTTTTCGGTATGAGCGTGATGACAAGGGTAGCTTTGCGGACTTCCGCGCCGGAACCCAGGATCGTGCCGCCGTTGACGAAGACGCTTTTGACGTTCGGGTTCTCTTTCAGGCGCCTGGCGATGCGCGCGGTGACGGCGCGCGTCTCTTCCAATCGCGTGCCGGGCGGAAGTTCGACGCCGAGCAGGGCCCTGGAAAGATCCTCGGTCGGTATAAAGCCTGACGGCAAAAGATAGAACGAGCCGATGGAGCCAGCGAAGATCAACAAGCCGAGCAAGACCGTGGCGATCCTGCGGCGCACCGTCCAGCTCACAAGGCGGGTATAGGCGCGAATGATCCAACCTTCTTTTTGCTCAGGTTCAGCGGTGCGCATGAAGTAGGCGGCCAGCAGGGGTGTGATCAAGCGGGCGACCAATAGTGAAAAGAAGACGGCGAAGGCGACGGTCAATCCGAACTGCTTGAAGTACTGTCCGGCGATGCCGCCCATAAAGCTGACCGGCACGAAGACGGCGATAATAGTGACTGTGATGGCGATCACCGCCAGACCAATTTCGTCCGCGGCCTCGAGGGAAGCGCGATAGGCAGATTTGCCCATGCGTGTGTGGCGGACGATGTTCTCTATCTCCACGATGGCGTCGTCAACAAGGATGCCGGTGACGATGGTGATCGCGAGTAGAGAGACGAGATTGAGCGAGAAGCCGGCGGCGCTCATAGCCCAGAATGCCGGGATGATCGACAGCGGTAGAGCGACGGCGGCGATTATTGTCGCCCGCAGGTCGCGCAGGAATAAGAACACCACAAAGATAGCCAGAGCGGCGCCCTCGAGCAAGGTCTTCATTGTTGCTTCGTAAGTACCGTAGGTGTTGTCGACGGTGTTATCGATGCGTGCGATGGTGGTGCCGGGATGGTCGTTCTGGATCTTCTCAACCTTGGCAGCAACGGCGTCGGCGACAGTGGTGTCACTTGCCCCCTTGCCGCGCGTAACGGAGAACGCCACCACGGACTTGCCATCGAGCACGGCAAAGGTCCGCGGCTCTTCCCAGGTATCGGTAACGGTTCCCAGTTCATCCAGGCGTATTTCTCGCCCGCCCGACAGAGCGATGGAGGTCGCTGCGAGATCCGCGACGGACTTCTTGCCAGCAAGGGTGCGAATTGCTTGTTCGCGGTTGGCGATTTCGCCGCGTCCCCCGGCCAGGTCGACGTTGGTGGCGCGCAGTTGGGCGTTGACTTCGCCTGCGGTGATGCCGAGCGAGAGCAGCCGGTCGGGATCAAGAGTGACATGGATTTCGCGAGTTACACCGCCGACGCGGTCGACGGCTGAAACACCTTTGACGCTTTGCAGCCGCCGCTTGATAGTTTCGTCGACGAACCAAGAGAGCTCTTCCGGCGACATGTTGGGAGCCTGCACGCCGTAGGTGACGATGGGAAGGCCTTCGATCTCGATCCGCTGAACAAGGGGCTCATCAATGGTGCGCGGCAGGTCGCTGCGGATGCGTGCGACCGCATCCTTGACGTCGTTGAGAGCGCGGTCCTCGTCGACCTCGAGGCGAAATTCGATCATAGTGAGCGAGGAACCCTCGGTGATCGATGAGTTTTGATGCTTGACGCCTGTGATGCCGGCAACCGCATCTTCGATCTTCTTGGTGACTTGGGTCTCCAGCTCCGATGGGGCTGCGCCTGATTGCGTCACCAACACTTGGACGACGGGCACATCGATATTTGGAAAGCGCGTAATCGGCAGCGTGTTGAAGCTGGTCCAGCCCAGGACCATGAGCACCAAAAAAAGCACAAGCGACGGTATAGGCTGGCGGATGGCCCAGGCCGAAATGTTCATTAGCGGACCTCGCTGACCTGTTGATTTGCAGCGATCGGCCTGACGGCGTCACCGTCGCGCAGGAACGATCCGGACTTGGCAACCACTACATCGCCGCTGCTCAGGCCTGACTTAATTTCGATGCCGTTGCGTGAAGTGAGGCCGAGTTCGACAGGGACGGATTTCACCTTGCCCTCGACGATCTTTTGAACGAAGGCCTGGCCATCGATGAACAGGACGGCGGAGAGTGGGGCTGCAAGACCCTGGCTGCGGCTGGCTATAATCGTTCCGCGTCCGAAGGCGCCGATACGCAGTTGCGGGTTCTTGCCGAGAAAGACGCGAACCCGGCCGAGCCTGGTGGCTTGGTCGATTTCAGGGGATACCAGCCTGACTTCGCCTTCGACGGTGCCGGCTCCGGCGATTTGGACGGCGACTTTCTGGCCTGGTCTAATGCGGGCGAGTTTTGGTTCGGTCACCGCGGCTTCCAATTCGATTTCGCCGTCCCTTGCCAGGTGGAACATGGCTGCCTTGCCGCCGGAGGCGAGATCACCGATGCGCGCGGAGCGCCTCGTAATGAGCCCGGCCGTCGGTGCCCGGATCTCTGTTTTTGACAGGCTCCAAACAACTTCGCGCCGCTGTGCTTCAATTTGCGCTTTTTCTGCTTGAGCGAGTAGGACGCCGTCTTTGGCTGTGGCTAGCTGTGCGCGGGCTGTGCTGGTGGCAGCACGGCGCTGGTCGAAGATTGCGTCCGAAAGGATGCGCCGCTGCTGCAGGGGTTTGGCGCGCTCTAGCTGGGCTGCGGCTTCGTCGAGGACGGCTTCGGTCTCCTTGATGCGGCTCTTAGCCTGAGCGATGGCGGCTTCGGCTCGGCGCAGATTGGCGTCGTTTTGTGCGCGCTTGGCAAGCAAGGTTTCGCGCTCCAGGGTGGCAATGACCTGGCCCTTTGCGACGCTTTCTCCTTCCTCGACCTGCAGCGTTAGAACGCGAAGGCTTTCCACTTCCGGCGCGATGAGGATTTCCTCACGTGCGACGAGCGAGCCTGTCACCATAATCCTTTCGACAAACTGCTCCGGCTTGATCGTCGCGATCGAGACCGCTGGCGCAAGGATGCGCTTGGGAACGCGTCCGGTCTTTTGGGTGGCGGCGTGAGCATCATCTTTAGTCATCGACTGAGCGACCTCATCGATGATCTTTCCGCCCTGCTTCACAGTGGCGCGCAGATCGATGTGGTGGGCGTGGTCGAGATAAGCCGCGCCCCCACCGGCGATCAGCAAGACTGCGAGGAAGATCCACTTTTTCATCATTGTCCCTCTAGGGCCGGCACTCGCTGTGCCGGCGAAGCCGATTTGGCGTCACCCGTTGGCGCGGAATTGAGCAATGCGGCGATCGACCCCATCACGGCGGGCATCAAGCATTTCGCGTCAAAGGAGGCGTCCACGGCCCGTCTCCAGAACAGCCCCTCGCCGAGGACGCACAACATTAGTGCTGTTTCGTGGGCGGAGTTGGCCGGATTTATACGGCCTGCGTTCGTGGCGCGGGTGATGAGCTCGGTGAGGTTGTCGATGGCGAAGCGATCGCAGGCGAGGCAGAGCTCCGCGATGCGCGGGTTTCTCGTCGCTTCGGCGGCGATCTCAAGGTTAAGGACGCGTTTGTAATGGGGCTCGTCGACGGCGTAATGCTCACCCAACTTGGTTAGCGCCGCGGTTAGGTCAGGCGCTCGCGCCAGATCGGCGAAGTGTTCGGTCAGCAGCGTGCGGTCGCGCTCGACAATGCCCGCGATCAGGGCTTCCTTGGATTCAAAATGTACGTAGAGCGCGCCGGCGCTGATGCCAGCTTCCGAGCAGATGTCGGCCATGGTGCAACCGTGAAAGCCGGAGCGCGCAAAGCAGCGCTCGCTTGCATTGAGGATGTGCTCTCGACGTGCTTCGAGTGTTTCTGCTTTGAGTTTCGGCATGGTGTTGGCCATATGTGTGTTGTTTACGACGGCATTTGGGCGTTGCGGTGTGGTCGGCGACGCGAGGGTGTTCGCATATGATGAACGCATACAAAACGAACATTCGTTTTGTGTAGCGTGCAAATGTGGCCGTCCAAGGACAGTTATCGATGCAGGAGAGCTGTGGATTAAGCGGCTCAGACACGAGGTTTCGTGCTCAAAACTTGTGGCAGACAGACCTTAGCCGGAGCTGTATCGGATGTGACTGCGAACCAAGATTTTCTGAGTGCGCACTCGTGTGTTGTCAGTCCTTTCGGCAGGGTGTTCCGGTGAACTGGCAAACGGTACCCTCGGCTCCCGAAAAGCAGCGCTCGGTGGAATTTTCCGCGCGTGACCAGTTGGCGTAAGGGTCTCCCAGATTCGGTAAAGCGCGGACTTTCGCACGCCAGTTTGCATGCGTCTTCATCCTGGCGATCCATTCGAAGCTAGCGGGTTCGCCGCGGGCATAAACAACCTCAGACGCACATGTCTTGGAAAGCGCCGGGGCGGAGATCAGCGCGCAGGCGCAAATGGCCATCGCGTGCGACAAAGCCAGCTGGCAAAGCGGCCGAACCCACACCATCGCCGTCCTCCTACTCTTCACCGATACGGCCAGCTTCACGGCATCAGAACCGCTTGATCTAATTGAGGGTTCTATATGCCGATCGCTCTTCGCGGAGATCGCCAACGAAGCCAGCGGCAGCCGACAGTTCTCCACAATAGCAATCATACCGTGTAAATGCTCCGATGCGTCCATAGTCAATCGGTTCGGTGAAGTAATCCAACCCTTCTGCCCGGTAGATCTTATAGGCGGCCTGCCGGTCGAGATTGAGCCCCGCCTCTGTCCCGACAGACAAGTGAGGCATTACCTTGTAGCCAATCCGAGCGCCAACAGAGCGTGTTTGGTGCGCCTGCGACCAGGCGACATTCAGGGATGCAAATCCGTAATCGACAATGTTGTACCAGAACTCGGCGACCATCTTGATAACAGCGTCCGGGCCCTGGACTCGATTGTGGCGATCAATCGGGCGGATTAAGTGGTTCGAGAATGCGGCGCTAACAAACAGTTTCAGGATCAACGGATCGAGCCGCAGCAGGTAGCCGATGAGGGCGCCGCCTGCCGATACAACGGTTGCAAACCCGTTTAGCTCCACCGCGTCGGAGGTGGACTGGTCGCTGTGGCAACCAGGAGCGCCGACAACCCGCAGCCGGAAGCCGTTTTGTTGCATGTCGCCAAAGGGTGCGAAAGCCGTATCGGAATAATCCAGCCAGACGTTGCTTGCGGCATCGGCTTCAGCCCAAACCTGCTTGCAACGAGCTTCGGTGGCCTGGAGTGCCGGATATAGGCCGAGCAAAGCCAACATAATGGTCGTGAAGACCGCAAGCGCGGCGGTTCACCGAGGTAGGGTGGACCCAACCTTGCTTGGACGCGTTACACGACAAGGGAGCACGATTATTCCCCCGAGCCCAAGTACAGTCAAACTACGTTTTTAATGTTCTGACTGCTGTAAAAAATAGCGAGACAGGATCGATTTTCAATTTTAAGTATACCAATTCAATTTTAGCAACCTTAGGGCTGTTCAATATGACCCAGTCCGGTCATGCGGTCGCACTTAGCCCTGAAACTACGTTGCGGACGATTAGTCGCGGCAGTGGATAGTTGAATTATTTTGCGCTGCATCAACATGATACTGC
>JAUWFF010000038.1 GCA_030607105.1 Filomicrobium sp. | reverse complement strand
AAGCGTGCCCGACCACTCGGCCAAGCCCAGGGAGATGACCCGCTGGGTCAGTTCATCGAGTTCAACGCGCGCCCGTTTTTGCTCGGTCTGCAACTTCGAGATCGCCTCGGCAATCGTTAAACCCTGGACCCGGGCATTGAGGTAATTGCTTGCTTGGGTCAGGGCCGAAGCCGGGAGGCCTGCGGGTAACTCGACGATGCGGTTTTCAACTTCGCCGCTCTCGCCGACCAAAATGACAAGCGCCTTACCAGGAGCTAGCGGCACGAACTCAACCTGTTTAAGGCGATCGACCTGCTTGTCGGCGAGGACAACACCGGCGCAGTGCGATAGGCCGGATATCATTTCGCCGGCCTCGTTCAAAAGCGTATCGAAGGAGCCCGTGTGGTGGCCGATAATTTGAGCCTCGATAGACCGGCGCTCTTCATCGGTTAAATCTCCGACTTCCAGCAGACCGTCAACGAACAGTCGCAAGCCCATCTGGGTAGGCAGGCGCCCGGCTGAAGTATGCGGCGAAGCTATCAGGCCCATGTGCTCCAGGTCCGACATGACATTGCGGATGGAGGCAGGCGACAGGTTCATGGGAAGCACGCGGGCGAGGTTGCGCGAGCCGACGGGCTCGCCCGTTTGTAGGTAAGATTCGACGATTTGGCGGAGGATCGCGCATGAGCGTTCGCTCAACGCATCAATTTTGAAGATCCGGTCCGTACTGTCGCTTCTTGGTTCCTGCATTGTGCTCGGTTCGCCTTCGGGGCCGCCAGCGTGACAGTAAATAATTCTCCCAATAGCTAGGCACACACTGCGCTGCGGTCAATTTTAGAGTTAGATGATATCTTCTAGGCAGCTGTCTTGGATTGCCTGCCGGTACTTGAACCTCCGCGCAGGCTCTTTTAGGGTCCAAAATCTTCGCGCAACTCGCGTTTCACGGGTCGGGCCGGCTGATTCCTCATGCTGCGCTTTCAGGCCGTCACCAGAGCCCATATTCATGCGTCCCTCAAATCGCCAGCCTGACGAATTGCGCCGTGTGTCGATCGACCGTGCCGTTTCCATGCACGCGGAAGGTTCGTGCATGATCAATTTCGGCAACACCCAGGTGCTTTGTACCGCGACACTGGAGGAGCGTGTTCCGCCCTGGCTGAAAGGTCAGAGTAGAGGCTGGGTGACCGCCGAGTACGCCATGTTGCCGCGCGCGACACTCGAGCGCACCCGCCGCGAAGTGACCCGAGGCTCGCCATCCGGACGGACGCACGAGATTCAACGGTTGATTGGGCGAGCGCTCAGGGCGGTCGTCAATCTCGATGCGCTGGGAGAGCGGCAGATCACGGTGGACTGCGACGTCATCCAGGCCGACGGTGGCACGCGCACGGCGGCAATCACCGGCGCATGGGTGGCTCTACATGATTGCATCGAATGGATGAAGATCCGCGAAATGGTCTCAGCGGACGTTCTACCTGACCAGGTGGCGGCAATCTCATGCGGTCTGTACCAGGGAACGCCGGTGCTCGATCTCGATTATGCCGAAGATTCGAACGCGGATGCCGACGCCAACTTCGTCATGACCGGTTCGGGTGAAATCGTGGAAGTGCAGGGAACGGCCGAAACATCACCGTTCAGCCAGGAGGATTTCGAGGCGCTCATGGGGCTTGCCAAGAAGGGAATTGGCGAGCTGTTGCAACTCCAGAAGCTGACGATTAGCTGATTGCTGAGGCGCAGCCGTTTTTGACGGCTTGCGGCATATCTCCTTTGGGGTACCGGCATTAGGTCCAAATTAGTGAGGCCGGCATGGACGAGCTGACGCCAGGCGGGATTCTGGAGACGATCCTCTACGCTGAACACCTCGAGGCCACGGAATGGTTCTATGGCCAAGTGCTGGGGTTACAGGTTGTCTCTAGGCAGCCCGGTCGGCAGGTCTTTTTTCGCTGTGGTGAGCAAATGCTGTTGATCTTCAATCCTAAAGCCTCCGTTGTGCCAGCCCCCGCTGATGCGCGGTTGCCCATCCCAGCTCACGGAGCGCTCGGTCCGGGGCACGTATGTTTTCGTGCTAACGGCAGGGAGATCGCGCGTTGGCGCGAGCATCTGGAAGGCCAGGGTGTGGCAATCGAAGCAGATTTTGAATGGCCCCGAGGGGGGCGCTCCATCTATTTCCGCGATCCCGCCGGCAATTGTCTTGAGTTTGCAGAACCAAGAATTTGGGGACTTTGATGAGGCACGCTCTCGCGCCGGGAATGCAGCTTGTTGTTGCCAGTCACAACGCTGGCAAGGTCTGGGAAATCAAGCAGTTGATTGCTCAGTTTGGGCTCGAAGCCGTGTCAGCGGGTGAGCTCGGTCTGCCGGAGCCCGAGGAAACAGAGAAGACCTTCCAGGGAAATGCCCGGCTGAAGGCGGTGGCGGCCGCGGAGGCGTCTGGGCTGCCGGCGCTGGCGGACGATTCAGGCTTGGCGGTCGCGTGTCTCGGTGGCGCTCCGGGGATATATTCGGCACGCTGGGCGGGGCCGCAAAAGGATTTCGCGGTAGCCATGCGAAAGGTCGCGGAGGAAGTTGAGCATCGGCATGGCTGGACGGCGCCGGGGCCTCGGGCGAATTTCGTTTGTGCGCTGTGTTTGGCGTGGCCCGACGGAGAGGCGGAGTTCTTCGAGGGCCGGGTCGACGGTGTCCTCGTCTGGCCAATACGGGGCGGGCGGGGTTTTGGTTATGATCCGATGTTCCAACCCGACGGTGAAGATGAGACTTTTGGGGAGATGGAACCGGCCCGAAAACATGCGATGTCGCATCGGGCGCGGGCTTTTGAGGCGTTCCGGGCGGAAAAGCTCGTTGGGCTCGCATCGATCGGCAAAAAAGCCATTCCAGCAGGTGCCTATGAGGGGCTCGCCGCGGCGGCGGCCAATCTGTCGACCGCGGATGAGCTTGTTACCTTCATCGCCGATTTGCGCGGGGATCTCAAAGACAATGCGCACGCGTGGGACAATGCGGCCGTTGATAATTATTTGGAGGCCATTGGGGCGTTTATCGAGGACAGCCCAAATCTGGAGGTGGAGCCGCGTTGGCGTTTGGTAGCCAAAGCCCTGCTGGCGGCAGCCGCCGCACGTAGTTGAGGCGTTTCAATCGGGCACACAAACGGTAGACCGTTCCGGCGGTGGCCTGGATCCCGGTTTCGGGGTCTATGTGCACTGGCCGTTTTGCGAGCAGAAGTGCCCCTATTGTGATTTTAACAGCCATGTGCGGTTTGGTGTACCGGGCGGTCGAAGCGGTTGGGATGAGGCGCGCTTCGTTCGTGCCTACGTAAGTGAGCTGCGTTCCTGGCGTCAGCTAACGGGACCGCGCCTGGTGACCAGCATTTATTTTGGCGGTGGCACGCCATCATTGATGCAGGCTCGAACGGTGGCGGCTATTCTGGCCGAGATCGCTGACCTCTGGGACCTTATGCCGGCGGCCGAGATCACGCTGGAAGCCAATCCAGGTTCGGTCGAGGCAGGACGTTTTCGCGGCTATCGGCAAGCGGGGGTTAACCGGGTGTCTCTTGGCGTGCAGTCGCTTGTTGAAGACGATCTCAAGGCGCTTGGCCGGCTACACAGCGTTGCCGAGGCCCGTGCGGCGCTGGAGATCGCGAACAACACTTTCGAACGGGTCTCGTTTGATCTCATCTATGCGCGCAGCGGACAGACATTTGAAGCGTGGGGCGCGGAACTGGCGGAGGCCTTGTCGTTTTCTCCTTCGCATCTGTCGGCCTACCAGCTCACCATCGAACCGGGCACCGTATTCCACAAGCTTCATGCCGCGGGACGGCTTGTGGCGCCTGAGCCGGAGCTGGCAGCCGACATGTTCGAACTTACCCAAGAGATGACGGCGGCTGCGGGTCTTCCGGCCTATGAAGTCTCGAATCATGCCCGGCCCGGGGAGGCAAGCCAGCACAACCTCGTTTATTGGCGATACGGTGAGTACGTCGGCGTCGGCCCGGGCGCACATGGTCGCGTCGTCACCAACGGTGAGCGCATGGCGACGGTCGCCGAACGGCACCCGGAGACATGGGCGGCACGGGTTGAGACCGATAGGCAGGGCATTGTCACCAATGAGCCGATATCAAGCACCGCTGCGGCAGATGAGATGCTGTTGATGGGTTTACGGCTTGCCGAGGGGCTTGATCTTGGCCGGCTGGCAGAGGTCGGCGGTGTGACGGTCGGTCCTGAGGCCGTCAACCGGCTAGTCAAGCAGGGCGTTTTGGAGGTATCGGTTGAGAAGCAAAAGCTTCGCGCGGTTGGTTACGGCCGACTGCTAATCAATGAATTGGTCCTACAACTTTCGGAAAGCTTTGTTCCTCATCATTCGTCATCGTGACGCCGCTCTTTGTGACTTAGACCAACGCATATCCTTCCTTTACCTATCCCGGTGCCATGATCAGACGCCTTTACGATTGGACGATGCGAGCTGCCGCTCACAAGAATGCGGTTCCCTCCCTCTTTACGGTTTCCTTTATCGAGAGTTCGTTTTTTCCGATTCCGCCGGACGTGATGCTCATCCCGATGGTTCTGGCTGAACGCGCAAAGGCGTGGTTCTTCGCGCTGGTGGCCACGGTTGGATCGGTGCTGGGGGGCGTGTTTGGCTATCTTATCGGCTTCTTTCTGTTCGACGCCATCGGCAAGCCAATGCTGGAGTTTTACGGTTATGCGGACAAGTTCGAGAAGTTCGCCGCGCAGTACAACGAGTATGGCGCCTGGATCGTTTTCTTCTTTGGTGTGACGCCGTTTCCCTACAAGGTCATTACAATTGCCAGCGGCGCCACATCCCTCAACATCGCGGTGTTCATGTTGGCCAGCGTTCTGTCGCGCGGGCTGCGTTTTTTCATTGTGGCCGCGCTGTTGCACTGGTTTGGTCCGCCAATCCGCGACTTCATCGAAAAGCGGCTCGGGTTAGTGTTTACCGTCTTTGTGGTCTTGCTGTTCGGCGGGTTCATTGCCATCAAGTATCTTGTCTAAGGTCCAGGCTGAGCAACGGGAGTCGGCGATGCGTTCTGAACAGGTCAGCGCCCTTAAATTGCATGCTTATCAGCTCGGTGGATGGATGCTTTTCTTGGCGGCCGCGGTCATTTTGGCTGCGCTTGCATTTGAGTACATCGGTCAGTATGCGCCCTGCCCGTTGTGCTTCGTTCAGCGCTACGCCTACTACGCGGGCGTGCCCTTGTTGTTTGTGTCGCTGATCCTGCTCAGCGCTGAAAAAACTCGGCTGGCGGCCTTGGTGTTCTTCCTTGTTTCCTTGGTATTTCTAGCCAATTCGGGCCTTGGCGTGTACCAAGCCGGTGCCGAGTATGGCTTCTGGCCGGGGCCACAAACCTGCTCGGGCGGGCAAGAGATTACCACCTCGGCGGATTCGCTGCTGGCTGATTTGCAAAAGACGAAAGTACCTCGCTGCGATCAACCGGATTTCTGGTTCCTTGGACTCTCATTTGCCGGCTGGAACGTATTGATTTCTTTCGTGATATTTGTTGGCGCGCTCAAGGCTGCTTTCGCATCGGCCGGGTCGCGTCAGGTCGTCTGAAACCCACTATTTCATCCATATTAGACGAGATTCAAATGGGCACGTGTGGCCCGTTCATCTTGCGTCAATGCATTTGCCGTGGAGGGGTCTATTTCATGTCTTCTTGTTGCCCAAATGGGACGCTTAATTCACTTCAGCCGCGGGGTTCGACCCCAAGGCGACGTGACAAGGAACTGATGGCTTCTAGTTGAGTTTGTTCCAGCTGTTTTCCAAGTCGCGTTTATCGGCCGGTTTCAAGTAAGTGCGCCCGCGTTCCAGGGGCATGGCCGACAAACATAGTCGGCAGCTGTTGCGTCGTTCGAGCCGCGTACTTTGGCTCTCCTCAAATCGCGTTGTCGCGTCGTGGTGTTTTTTTGAGTCGTAACCGTGAGTGGCGTGTCTCATGCGTAGTGTTTTGGTTGATGGCGTAGTCCCAGAGTCTGAGTTGCAGTTGTGTGAGTTGGAGCCCGGAGCGTCGACGACAGGTCGTACAGCATCTGAGTTCCTGCAGTTGCGTTGGTGTACTGGTAACGCGTTTGTATCGGGGGCCTCGCCTAAGAACACGCTTCCCGCAATGTTCGAAGAGTCGAGGAAGTTTGCCCGCCGGATCAAGTCACTGCGTATCGGTGAGCAGATCAATGCCCCAGTCGTATCTGTAGCGTGTCGTGCGTCGTGAGCGTTTGCTGGAGTCTCCCCCGCGAGAGCTAGCGAATCGAGGTCACCACGACCGGCGTGGCCGGTGCGGCGCCATTGAGCGCCGGTCGTGGATCGCATTTCAATAAGTTGAGAGGCGTAAGGTGAATAGTAGTGAGCCCACATGGCGACCGATCAGCGACATTGTCGAGTTGGTGCTGAGTAGCGTTAGCGTCAAGAAGTAAGCGCGTTTCGGTTGGATGTAGTTCGCGTCAAGCCCATAGCCCGACTGCGTAATTTCAGATGCGGCACCGGTGAGCGCAAAAGCCCGGGTCTGCAAGAAATGGCAGGTGCGTCGAGCGCGAGAGAGTTCTGCTCGATCTAAGTGCTGTGTATCCAGGTTGCGCGTTACAGCACACCTTGTTCCTCGCACCTGCCGCTGTTCAAAGCGGCTGTCCAAAGTTCATGGAGCACAGATAAATGCAGATGTCCCCAGAGTACGTCGATACGATGCAATGGCACCAGACAGTCGGATACGCGCGGCAGGTCTGCGCACGGGTGTTCCGCGACGGCGGCGCTCCAGCGGATGCGCTCGGTGCTTTCGGCCTGGCGCGTCACGCTGAAAAAGCAAACGGCGATTGGAGTAAGGCGGTTGAGATCATCGCTGAGGCGATGTGCTCTCCGCCATCGAAGCGGGCCGCATAGGCCAAACCAAAAAAGGGCGCCGCTGGGCGCCCTTTTTATCTTTGAGCGCATAGCCAACCTTTAAGGGTCCAGCTCGGTGTCCCAATAAAGGTAGTCGAGCCAGCTATCGTGAAGGTAGTTGGGCGGAAACAAGCGTCCATTCCGGTGCAGTTCGAAAACCGTCGGACGATAGGGCGCCTGCTTGGGCAGCATTCCCGCTACTTTAGGCATGTCGCCGCCTTTCGCGAGATTGCACGGCGCGCACGCGGTCACGACGTTGTCCCAACGCGTCAATCCGCCGCGTGAGCGGGGGATGACGTGGTCGAACGTCAAGTCTTGCTGATCTCCGCAATACTGACAGGAAAATCGGTCGCGGAGAAAAACGTTAAAGCGCGTGAATGCGGGATACAGTGCCGGTTTGATGTAGGTCTTGAGTGAGACCACGCTCGGCACCCGCATCTTGCAGGTTGGGCTCGAAACGTGGTGGTCGTACTCAGAGACAATGTTTACGCGATCAAGAAAGACTGCCTTTACTGCTTCCTGCCAACTCCACAGCGACAGCGGATAATAACTCAAGGGCCGGAAGTCGGCGTTGAGAACCAGGGCCGGAGAATTGTCCAGCATTACAGCAGAACGATCCACGTTCGTGCCTCCTGTTGGGTTCTTGCTAGAATCGATCCGCGCCACCAGATCGAGTTTCGAATACTAGACATGCGTGTCAGCTCTGTGAAGCTCCACCAGGCATAGTCCCGCATCCGGTGGAAGGGTGGGGCTCCGAGGGTTGCGGCGTGACAGGAGGGACACGAGTCATGTGTCTCGAATCGATTCGCAAATGGTGCGCTGGTGCGGGATTTACAAGGCTGTGGCGGGCTTTGACCGATGGAGTTCAAGTGTCGCGAGGCGGCTCAGCCTGGCTGGACCTTTCATGTGCGTAGTAGGCCCACAGAAGCCTTGCGGCAACACCGCGCCAGGGCTTCCAGCGCTCGGCAATCGCCAAAAGCTCGTTTTGACCAGGGCGTGATTCGCGGTGC
>JAUWFF010000368.1 GCA_030607105.1 Filomicrobium sp. | reverse complement strand
TCGGGAAAACGCAGCTATCATGCCTCCTGCCGCGCAGTCAACTTCCACGCACCCAGAGGCAAATACAGGCAACTCGTTGCCTGGCTCAAACGCACACACCCCGGCGGCGTCGGCACCTATTCATATGGTATGTACCACATCCACATCGATAACGGCCCCCGCGTCCGCTTCCACCATTGCGTCAACGCCCGCCGCAGGCCGGTCGGCAAAAAGCGACGTTACGCCAAACATCGCTCCAAGAAGACCTATGCCAAGAGCAGTTCGCGCCGCCGCTACGCCAAAAGCCGATTGGGCAAACGCTATGCAAAGCGCTTCAACAAACGGCGCTCTACCAAAAGGTCACCTCCGCCAAGCTCTCGCTATGCATCAAACAACAGTTGAGCGGTCAACATGTATGCCCGATCGGCGAAACTACCTGCAAAACAAGGGCGGGCGGCAATTGCCGCCGGCTGATCGCAACAAAACAAAAAGAAGAGCAGTCTACACCAGCCGGCTCTGGCGTACCGCCGCGGCGATGAAGCTTTCGAACAATGGGTGCGGATCGAACGGCCGAGATTTCAATTCCGGATGGAACTGCACACCTATGAACCAGGGGTGCTTGGGAATCTCGACGATCTCCGGCAGAAGCCCGTCAGGAGAAACACCGGAAACGATCATCCCGGCCGTCTCCAGAGCCTGTCGATAGCGCATGTTGACCTCGTAGCGATGCCGATGCCGCTCTGAAATCTCTTCGGTCCCATAGATTTCCGCGACGCGCGAACCGCCATCGAGTTCTGCTTGATAGGCGCCGAGCCGCATGGTTCCGCCCAGATCCTGATTCTCCGCGCGCTGCTCAAGCTCATTGCCACGCATCCATTCCGTCATCAGGCCAACGACGGGATCGCCTGGCTCACCAAACTCCGTCGAGCCGGCATCTTCAATCCCAGCGGAACGGGCCACCTCAATGGTTGCCATCTGCATTCCGAAGCAGATCCCGAAGTAGGGCACCTTGCGGGTCCGCGCGAAGCGCGCAGCAAGAATCTTGCCTTCCGCGCCACGCTCCCCGAAACCACCTGGAACAAGGATACCATGCACACCTTCCAGGTATGGGCCGGGGTCTTCTCTCTCAAAAACCTCGGATTCAATCCACTCCAGCCTGACTCTCACGCGATTTGCGATGCCACCGTGGACCAGCGCCTCCATCAACGACTTGTAGGCATCCTTCAGGCCTGTGTACTTGCCGACAATCGCGATCGTCACCTCACCTTCAGGCGTCGCAATCGAGTTGGAGATGCCCTCCCACCGCGACAAATCCGGAGCCGGAACATCTTCTAGACCGAATGCCGAGAGCACCTGCGTGTCGAGCCCCTCGCGATGGTACGCCAATGGGACATCGTAAATTGAGCCCACATCCAGGCCCTGGATCACCGCGTCCTCGCGTACGTTGCAGAATAAAGCGATCTTGCCCCGCTCCGAAGCAGGTATCTCGCGATCTGCACGGCATAGCAGTATATCGGGCTGAATACCGATACCCCGCAGCTCCTTCACCGAGTGTTGTGTTGGCTTGGTCTTCAACTCGCCGGCCGAAGGAATGAACGGCACCAACGTCAGGTGCATGTAAATCGAGGCCCCTCGGGGAAGATCATTACCGAGCTGCCGGATGGCTTCAAAAAACGGCAGCGCTTCGATGTCACCAACCGTCCCGCCAATCTCAACCAGCACGAAATCAATGCCGTCGTTCTCCGACACGACGAATTTCTTGATCGCATCGGTCACGTGCGGGATCACTTGCACCGTGCCGCCCAGGTAATCTCCGCGACGCTCCTTGGCGAGAATGTCCTGATAGATCCGCCCGGTAGTTATATTGTCGGTTTTGCGCGCCGGCACCCCCGTGAAGCGCTCGTAATGCCCGAGATCGAGGTCGGTTTCCGCCCCGTCATCGGTGACGAACACCTCGCCGTGCTGATACGGGCTCATGGTCCCCGGATCGACATTCAGGTACGGATCGAGCTTCCGCAGCCGGACCGTGTAGCCACGGGCTTGAAGAAGCGCGCCGAGCGCTGCTGAGGCGAGACCTTTGCCGAGGGAAGAGACCACGCCGCCGGTGATAAAGATATACCGCTGCATGGGATTCTTGTCTGACATGGATCGCGTTTGATTCGAAGCGGTTTTATCGCCACATCCACTGTTTGGCTAACATTTCACTCCGAATCCACCATCTATCGGCCGCTCGGAACGCTTGGCAACGCACGGCGTCCCTTCTGGAGATCGTCGAGAATACCGCCCCCGCCGCTGGCTGGCGCATCGCTGCTGCCACCTGCTGGCGCATTTTGCTCGGTCGTTGGCTGTCCCACGGAATCAAACACGGAACCACCCGTCGTCTGCCGGTTGGCGAGTATCGTCGACAAAATGCTGGTCGCAAAAAAGCACAACGCCAGAATTGCCGTCGTGCGGGTCAGCAGATTGGCCGTCCCTCTACCCGTGAGAAACCCGCCGCCGCCCGACCCGCCACCACCCATGCCGAGTGCACCGCCCTCCGAGCGCTGCATCAACACCACCACAATGAGTGCCAGCACAATAAGAACATGAACAACGAGAAGAACGGTTTCCATCGGTGAGAGACCTGCGCAAGAGCATTCCGAATTGTGTTTGAGACCCGCGCTTCTACATCAGCTTGCGGCCCGGCGCCACCCCCGCTTTACGTGGGCACTCGCCGAAGAGCCACCGCGCGAAGGCCGGCCTCGACAGATTCACAGTGCTGTACCAGTCCTGGGCTCAACGAGATTTCCTCTCAGGCAATGGCGGACTACCGCCGTCAACAATGCGCTTCACCCGAGCAACCCTTATCTGGGGATTGCGGCCCGGCGGC
>JAUWFF010000139.1 GCA_030607105.1 Filomicrobium sp. | reverse complement strand
GTACGTCGATGGTGAACTCAGCCTTGCCGGTCGATTTCGCCTTGCTGTCGAGTCGAGGGAGCTCCATACCGATGAGTACGAATTCGGAAGGGTTCTTCAAGAACGGCTCCACGGGCGGTTCGACCTTGGCCGCAGCCTCAGCGAATTCCCCAAAAGATGCCTTCTTGCCCAGGGCCTCATGAGTGATGATCCCCTTCGAGACAGTGATTTCGTCCGACTTGACGCCCCAGGCGTTTGCGGCGGCTTCGACCAGCATGGCACGGGCGGCGGCACCAGCCTTTCGCATTTGTTCAAACGAGTTGGCAATCGCCGTCGAGCCGCCAGTGCCTTGCACGCCGAACATTAGGTTCTTGTAGAGAGCGGCGTTGGCCGGTGCGGATTGTGCGCGCATCTGTGACCAGTCTGCGTCGAGCTCTTCAGCGACCAGGGTGGCAAGGCCCGTGTACGGCCCCTGCCCGAATTCGATGTGCTTGATTAGGACAGTGACAGTGCTGTCGGGAGCGATCCGGACAAACGCGTTGGGGGCGAAGACCGCAGTGCCGGCATCGCCTTTTATGACGGCGGCTGCGCCAGATTCGGCCTTGGCGGCGCTTGGCAGCTGCACGCCCAAGATAAGACCGGCGCCTACGCCTCCAATGCTCTTAAGCACGGTGCGGCGGCTTGGTTTGACTGGTTCAGCGGATGCCTGATCATTCGTGGCGTACTTGTCGAAAAGAAACTGCATTGCGGTGGCCTCCGGGTCAGCCTTTAAGGGTCTCGGCGGCGGTCTTGATCGCCTGGCGGATGCGGACGTACGTGGCACAGCGGCAGATGTTTCCGCTCATTTCAGAATCGATGTCTTCATCGGTCGGCGCTGGGGTCTCGCGCAGAAGCGCCACGGCGCTCATGACCTGCCCAGACTGGCAGTAACCGCACTGGGGTACGTCATGTTTGACCCAGGCATCTTGAATTGCTCTTGCTTCGGCGCCCGAGATGCCCTCAATCGTTACGATTTCGCTGTCCACGGCGTCTTCGACCGTCGTTTGGCAGGAGCGCGCCGCAACGCCATCGATGTGGACCGTGCAGGCGCCGCACTGGGCAATCCCACAGCCAAATTTGGTGCCGGTCATCTTGAGTTCGTCACGTAAGAGCCAGAGCAGCGGCATCTCTGGGTCGACATCGACCTCATGGGCATTTCCGTTCACGGTGAGGGTGAATTTCGCCATCGGATCCTCCGGGCTTTCGTTCGACTAATATGACGGTGCACCAATGAGCGGCGCGGTAAACTTGCATGCTACTGTTACGTGCGTGCGGTAAATCTGGCCCAGCTCACGCGGGTGTGAACGTCTCAGCCGAGGGAAGCTCTGTCCTGCAGCGCGAAGCGGATATGCTCGCCATAATCTGGCACCAGCTCCGGCCATTTTGCTGGTGGGGCATCGGCGAGTACCCCACGCAGGGTGGAGATGGGACCGCCATGGCTGACGGCCAAGATACGACTTCCCGAGGGAAGACCTTGATACCAGGCTAGGACGCGATCGCGCATAGCAAATAAGGTCTCGCCGCCCGGCGCCGAGAAACGTTCGGGCTCGTGGATCAATCGGGCGATATCGTGACCGGCGACAAAGATCTCGCCCCACCTGCGTAGCTCCCATTCGCCGAAGTTGAACTCGATAATGCGTGGTTCAATGTAAGCCTCTAGACCGAGGCGGCGACCCACTGCTTCTGCCAGCATGCGGCTTCGAAGAAGGCCTGAATGAACGATGATCGATGGCGCTTTATCCGCCAGTTCATCGGCCAGCAGTTCAATGTGAGCTAGGCCGCCGGTTGAAAGCTCCACATCGCTAGCGCCATAACAAACGCCCTTGAGCTGGGGATCGACCGCCGTATGACGCACCATCACCAGCCAGCCGTCGTCGGACGGCGTTTCGGTCGGCAGAGACAGGGTCACGGCTTCAACCTCAGTGGCAGGCCGGCGGCGACGAATTCGACGACGTCAGCGGCTTCGGCAAGCCGCTGGTTCAGGCGGCCCTGCGCATCGCGGAAATGGCGACCCAGTTTCGTCTCCGGCACCAGGCCGAGACCGACTTCGTTCGTAATGAAGATGATATCAGCCTCGCAATGACTGACAGATTGGAGCAGCCTGCCGGTTTCAGCATCGACGTCCAAACCGGCCTGCATGAGATTACTGAGCCAAAGTGTCAGGCAGTCGACAACAACAACGGTTTTGGGTGAGCAATCGGCAACGGTGCCGCTGGCCGTGCAAAAAGCCGCGGCCAGATCGAGCGGCTCTTCAATGGTGCGCCAGCTTGGATCTCGCTCGGCGCGGTGGACGGCAATGCGTTCTGCCATTTCCTCGTCACCGGCCTCGGCAGTGGCGATCATGATCCGACGCTCGTAGCTCTCGGCCAGGATAAGGGCGCGACGGCTCTTTCCTGAACGGGCGCCGCCGAGAAGGGCTATTGTTTTTTTCACAATCCGCTCTGCGCGTTTCCAAAGACTACGAGAGCTGCGACGGACACGACACCGGCCAGTGACGCGGCAGCACCAAGCGCATCACCCGTGCGGCCTCCCAGTTGCCGCCAGGCAAGCCAGGTCACGCCCAGCGCGGCGAGCATCGAGGCACCAAAGACCACCGCCGTCGCGGCAGGCCCCAGCAGCAGAAAGCTGATGAGGGTAGCTATGAGGATTCCCAGGGCAACAATGCGATAGCGGGGTTGCGGCGTGTCGGCAGTTAAACCGTCACTGCGGACTGGTTTCAAAAGGACGAGCGGCAAACCCAAGGCGGCGCGCTGGAAGGTGCCCACGCAAATGAACACGGCGGCAAAACCGCCGAATGCTGGCTGCCACCCGGTATTTTTAAGCTCGAACAACAAGGTCGTGGACAGAAGGACGAATGTAACCAAAGCCAAGACGCCATAGGTGCCTAGCCGGCTGTCGCGCATGATCTCGAGTTTCCTTTCGCGCGTTCGGCCGCCGCCAATACCGTCCATGAAATCACCGAGGCCATCCTCGTGAAAGGCACCGGTGGCCAGGGCCATCGCCGCGAGCGCCATTACGAATGTGGACAGCATACCCAGGCCCAGCTCAATTGAGATGACGTAAACCGCCGCTCCGATGGCGCCGACGGCCGCACCGATTGCGGGGTAGGCCCAGAATGCGCTGCCAAGGTTTGCTTGCGTTTGGAGACGAAAGCCTGGCGCCGGAATCCGGGTCAACAGCGTCCACGCAAGCAGAAACTCCTCACCGACCCGGCGCAGTGGCGTCTGGGGGATCGCCCGCGCATAATGATCGCCTGACGTTTCAGTTCTGTTCAGCATCTGAACGCTTCTCCACAGCGGCGGCATCAAAGGTCGCCATTTGCGTGTGCGTGGCTGCCGCCGCACGAACAATGGCCGCGGCCAAAGCCGCTCCGGTTCCCTCACCGAGCCGCATCCCAAAGTCCAGCAATGGTGATAACTGCATTTTTTGCAAGAGCTTTCGATGCGCGGGTTCGGCGGATACATGTCCGGCAATGCAATGCTCTAGAATTGACGGGTTTTGAGCGAAAAGCGGCACCAAACTTGCGGTCACGACGAAGCCGTCGAGGATCACCGGAATGCGCTTGCGGCGGGCAGCAACGACGGCACCGGCGATCGCGGCGGTCTCGCGTCCACCGAGCTGCCGAAGGACTGCGAACGGACCCGCGATAATTTCCCTAGCGGCGCGTGCCACGGCTTGATCGACGGCGGCTGCCTTGCGGGCAATGCCCTGGGCGTCATGGCCGGTGCCTGGCCCCACCCAGGCTGCGCCTGTTTCACTCAGAGCTCCCGCGCACAGAGCGGCGGCGATGGTTGTGTTACCGATGCCCATTTCGCCCAGGATCAATATATCGAGACCTTCGCCAACAGCACCGGCGCCTGCGTTCAAGGCATCGAGTGTTTCCGCCTCGCTCATCGCCGGGGCTGTTGTGATGTCCGCTGTGGGCGCATTGAGTTGTAGTGCCACAACTTCCAGCTCCAGCCCAACGCTGCTGGTGATGGCGTTTATGGCGGCGCCGCCGGCCTCAAAGTTGGCCACCATCTGTGCCGTAACGGCGGCCGGATAGGGCGATACCCCCTGCGCTGTGACGCCATGATTGCCGGCGAACACAGCAACCTTGATGCGCTCGGCACGTGGATCACCATCAGCTTGCCAGCTGGCCAGGTGTATGGCGATCTCCTCGAGCCGACCAAGAGAGCCCGGCGGTTTGGTCAATTCGTCCTGATGACGGCGGGCCTTGAGCTCAAGGGCCGCGTTGGCGCGCGGCAGGTTGCCTAGGGCCTCACGAAAGTCTTCAGGCGTTGGGAAATCTCTCGGCATATCGCGGCATGGTTTGTTTCAAGGATGGTCGTTTAGCTTAGCGCAAGCTGGCATCAAACCAATACAACGTTACCGAGCACGCGACCTACAAAGGTGGCTCGAATGGCCTTTCTTCGACGGGCATACCGCATGTATTTGTCAATGGCGTTGTGGCCGGAAGGGTTTCAAAGGCTCTGAAAGTCCACCCTAGTCAGCCCATCCGTTTTCTGGTCGAGAAGAAGGGTCGCCACGTCCCGGCATCTGGAAGGTGGTGGCTTGAATTCTACGCGATCAAGACGAACCCGCCAGCGATTCACCTTGATGACAGCGTGCCCAAACCGGGTGTGGTCAAGAGTGAGAAGAAGCAATCCTCGCTCAACGGCAAACGGCCTCGAGAATTTCAGCCCTGGTCTCCTCGAAAGGCATCGACGAGGTTGGAGGGCTGGTTCGACACCACCCAACGAGCCGATGTCTCGGATCTGTTCTTGTGTCCGTACACAACGTCTACCACGAGCGCGTTACCGCTGATGCGTCCGAGCGATCAGCGCCAGTAGAAGTTTCAGAACAGAGCGTTGTCCAGATGCGGCGTTAGTGGCGCGCGCGGCAGGTGACCTAGCGAGTCGGTTGCAACTCATTATCAGCCAGTCGTCACCTACCCCTTATTCACCGTCTTGATGTCGATGAAGTTGATGTCTTCGTGGCGGTCGCGGGTGGTGGATAGGTTGTAGACCGATGGCGCCAGATATACGTAGTCACCGTCGAGATCCTTCGCGACGTT
>JAUWFF010000306.1 GCA_030607105.1 Filomicrobium sp. | reverse complement strand
CCGGGAATGGCACTTGAGCTCATCGGGCACTCCAAGTCGACCTTCGCAAGCGTCGAGCCCATTCTTGGCGCTGCGGCGTCGGGAACCTCATCGACACCCGACGAGTAGTCTCTCTTCGCCGCCGACAATGACAAGGCGCTGCATTCCTGGGTGAAAACAACTGCAATCTACGAACTCTTGAAAGAGCCACCAGTCGGTCAACCGGAACAAACCAACCCTTTTGGCAAGGGCGGTGAGCAGCTTGACGGCAAGACGCTGCCATCTTCGCAGCAATAGCGGTCAACAAGGCGATTCCCCCGACCGCGCGCGATACGCTGGACCAGTTGCCTGAGGTGCCCTTCACGGATGCCAAGTGATCGAGCTGCCAAGCCGCTATTGACGCAATGCCGTCGCCAGATGTTTTGCTAGATCGCGTACCACAGCCAATATTCCTGGATAGACAATACGATATGAGCAAGGAAATGACGCTGGCCGATGGCCGCACCTTGGCTTACGCCATATTCGGCGATCCGGAAGGGACGCCAGTGATCTTCAATCACGGTTTTTCGGATTCTCACGTCATCCGTAATCCGGACGATAAACTTACGTCCTCGTTGGGGGTGCGCTGGATTTCGGCTGACCAGCCCGGCGTTGGCGGTTCCTCTCCTCTGCCAGGACGCAGGATGGTCGACTGGGGAGCCGACATGGAGCAGCTCGCCGATCACCTCGGCCTCGATACGTTCAATGTAGCAGGACACTCCGGTGGCGGACCGCATGCCTTGTCAATCGCCCACCATTTGCCCGATCGCATCAACAAAGTGGTCCTCGCGTCGCCGGTTGCCCCCTTTGATGTCCCTGGCGTCACCAAAATGCTGGTGATGAGGGATCTCAAGATGCTGGTTCTCATTCGCCATTGCCACTTGCTGCTGCGTTGGGCGATGCAATTCGATGCAACCACGGTCGAAAAGGATCCCGCCGCATATGTCGAGGCCGCCGGCAATGAGCTTCCCGCCGACGCCTCGACATTTCTCCGCAGCAAAGAACAGACCGCCATGTTCGCGGAGAACTTCCGGCTGGGCTTTCTCCAGCATGAAGAAGGCATCTACGAAATGACGCTTGCCTTGTGGAACTGGGGCTTCAAGCCGCAGGAACTCAAACAAGCAACGGATGTCTGCTACGGCGACGCCGATGATGTGATTTCCCCGCGAATGCCCCGCTATCTTGCCGGCGAGCTGCCTCATGCAACGCTTTATCGTTGGCAAGGATCAGGTCACTACGGCTTTGTCGACCGCGATCGTTGGACTGAGTTTGTCTCGGCGACGAAGGGTTGCCGCGTCGACAGAAGGACTTCCTCATCGGGCCGAGGGGACTAAACGGAATCTCCTAACCGCTCACGCCGCGAGGGTGACTTTGTAGGCCACAAAAATGCTCGTGCCATCCGAAACATCGTCCAGGCGCTTGTAATGGGCAGCATGTACGTCAAAGAGCGCCTCGATGAATTGCAAGTCCGCAAAGCCCGCCCAGCTCATGTAGATACGCCCCCCTGGCTTCAAAAAATCGCCAACACCTCCCATGAACGTTCGAACCGTGGCATGACCAGGATCCCAAACAGAACGTTCCACGACATCCGCAGCCGCGTGATCCGAAAAGGGCGGATTGAATGTGATAACGTCAAACACATCCTTATGCTCTGGGAAGACGTCGGTCTTGAGCGCGGTCAATCGGTCTTCGACGTGGTGCCGCGCCGCGTTTGCACGGATCGTCTCAATCGCCGCTGAATTGATGTCCGTTGCAACAACCCGCCTGGCCGTCGCCGACGCGGTTACCGCAATAAATCCGGAACCTGACCCGACATCCAATACTTCATCGCCCTTTTCGATGTGCATCACGCGGGCGATCAACTCGCTGTCGATGTAAGGAGGAAAGACATTGGGAAGGACTTCATCCTCACAGCCGGCGTGGGAAACGGTGTAGCGCTCCTTACGCCCCCGCATTTTGGCGATGTAGTCCGTCTGTAACTGAAAAACGACAGGATTGTTTTTTGACATTGCACTCTACGGGGCAGGTTTCCGTCGCCAAAGCCATTCCCCCTAACCGCCGCCATCCAGGCCCACCGGCACACCGGGCTGGCGTTTTGCTCGCCTGATGGTGAGGTAGGTTTTCACGCTGGCGACATTCGGGGCGGCGGTGAGGGTGCCGAGAACGAAGTCCTGGAAGCTTGCCATATCGGGCGCGATGCACTTCAAGATGTAGTCGCTCTCGCCTGACAGCATGTACGCCTCGCGAACGATCGGCCAGCCGAGCACCAAATCTTCAAAGGCGCGCAGGTCGGTCTCGGCCTGGTTATGCAACCTGACCATGGCATAGGCCGTCAGCGAGAACCCCAAGGCAGCCTCATCGAGCAGCGCCGTGTAGCCCTCAATTAAACCAGCTTCTTCAAGGCTGCGCACGCGCCGCAGGCAGGCCGGCGGCGAAAGACCGACGCGCTGAGCGAGCAATACATTCGTAAGCCCGCAATCCGCCTGCAGCTCCTTTAAAATGCGCCAGTCCAAAGCGTCGAGGTTGAGACCCATGGGGCAAAGTGATCCATCTGTCCGAGCGCCAAGCTCCGCAATATATGAAAAGTGAGATAGTGGCTTGGCGCAATATTTAAATGTCCTCCGTTTGATGCCATCGCCTGCCAAATTTCATCCCGAGGCAAGATGCCGTCGCCCCTCGACAATCCTGGAGCGACACGCCAGAAAGGATCCCATGAACGCGCCAGAGCCCAACAATCCGCATCCGCTCAGCGGTGCCAAAGCCTGGATCATTACCGACGGTAAGGCCGGTATGGTCGTGCAGGCGCGCGGTATTGCGGATGCCCTGGGCCTCGATTACGAGATGAAAGAGGTCCATCCAACCGGTATCTGGCGCGTACTATCGCCATGGGGCCCAGTTAACCCAGCCGAACGCTTCGGCGAGTCCGACAGCCAATTTTCACCGCCCTGGCCGCAGATTGCCATCGCCACAGGACGCGCCAGCATTCCCTATATCCGCGCTATCCGCCGCAAGGCCGGCCCCGCCACCTACACGGTCGTCCTCCAGGACCCGAAGTCCGGCGCCAACACAGCCGATCTCATATGGGTGCCCGCACACGATCGCCGCCGAGGTCCCAACGTCACTACGACGATCACCGCGCCACACAGTTTTTCGCAAAACCGGCTGGCCGCCTTGCGCGCGCAACTTCCCGCTGAGATTAATGCCCTTCCGACTCCCCGTGTCGCGGTTGTGCTGGGCGGAAAGAACGGCGTCTACAAATACAACGAAGCCGACGACGCGCGCTTTGCAGCAAGTCTCGAGTCATTGGCGGCGCTTGGCGCGAGTTTC
>JAUWFF010000288.1 GCA_030607105.1 Filomicrobium sp. | reverse complement strand
GTGCCCTTTGAGATCGCCGGCCTCAGCTCCGGTAATGCCACTCGCGGCCACCGCTTCCACGGCCATGACCCGTTTGCTGTTGAAGACTTCGAGGACTACGGCCGCAAACTGCAGGCCGCCAAGGTCCTGCTGCCAGCCTCTGAACGCGCCGAAATGATCGCTGAAGACGCCCGCCAGCTCGCCCAGGATGCCGGCCTAGAACTGGTCGAGGATAAAGCACTTCTCAACGAGAATGCCGGGCTGACTGAATGGCCGGTCACTCTAATGGGCGCCTTCGATGAAGCCTTCCTCGAAGTGCCCGCCGAGTGCCTAATCACCTCGATGAAATCGCACCAGAAGTGCTTTTCGCTACGAGATCCCAAGACCGGTCAGCTCGCTAACCGCTTCATCTTGGTCTCCAACCTGATCGCCACCGATGACGGTTTGCAGATCACCGCCGGCAACGAGAAGGTTATTCGTGCGCGATTAAGTGACGCAAAATTCTTCTGGGATCTGGACCTAAAACGCCCGCTCGACGAGATGGCCTCAGACCTTGAGGGTATTACTTTTCACACCGCACTCGGCACGCAAAAGGACCGCGTCGAACGCATCGCTGAGCTGGCCTACCAGATCGCCGGCGCCGTTGACGCCGACCCGGAGTCCGCCCGCCGCGCAGCCCAGCTGTGCAAGGCCGATCTCGTGTCCGAAATGGTCGGAGAGTTTCCTGAGTTGCAGGGGCTCATGGGACGCTACTACGCTGAAAAGGGCGGCATCAAACCCGACATTGCCCGCGCCATCGAGCTACACTACAAGCCCAAGGGTCCATCCGACACCGTGCCACTCGAAGATGAAGGCGACCAAACCGCCCTCGCCGTCGCGCTCGCGGACAAGCTCGACACCCTCGTCGGCTTCTGGGCCATCGACGAAAAACCAACCGGCTCCGGCGACCCCTACCAACTCCGCCGCGCCGCTTTAGGTGCGATCCGCATCGTGTTGGAGAACGATCTTCGGCTCAGTCTATCGAGAAAGATAGCGCGAAGCATCGACCTATTCACGCAACAAGGGACGCTCGAACCAGAGTCCACCGAAATCGCCGACGACCTCCTCTCCTTTTTCGCCGACCGCCTCAAGGTCCACCTGCGCGACGAGGGCAAACGCCACGACCTGATCGACGCCGTTTTTGCCCTGCCCGGCCAAGATGACATCGCCCTCATCGTCAAACGCGTCGAAGCGCTCACCGATTTCCTTGACACTGACGATGGCACCAACCTTCTGGCGGGCGTAAAACGCGCCACCAGTATCCTCACCATCGAAGAAAAGAAGGACGAGCGCGACTACGATGGCGAGCCCGAGGGCCCGCTCTTTTCCGAGCCGGCCGAACGTGCACTGGCCGCGGCTATCGCCAAGGTGAAATTTGACACCGAGGCCGCCATCAACGTCGAGAATTTTGAAGGCGCCATGCGCGCACTCGCGGAACTGCGCGCGCCCGTCGACAAGTTCTTCGACGACGTCACCGTCAACGCCCCTGACCCAGCCTTGCGCGAAAACCGACTGAAGCTGCTATCCGAAATTCGCGCTGCCACGTACGCCGTGGCCGACTTCTCCAAGATAGCCGGCTAGGCGATTCCTGCACACCTGATTACCCCTGATTTTTCGGGTGAGCGGCAACTGACCTGAACATCTCCAGCCATTAATGACAGACGCTCCCCACGATCAACAAAACCCACTCGAACACAAGGCCACGAGTTAGGTCTCCGACGAGCCCATCGCTGTCGAGGTCGAGTGCAAACACCTTCGCGCCGCCGCCGTCTTCGACATCATCCGCCGCGAAGGCGATAAGGAACTACTGCGCCGCTTTCCCCTGCTGTGGTGGTCAGGCATCGCCGCCGGCTTGTCGCTCGCGTTTTCGGTTTCGGCTTCTTGATCGTCATCCTTGGGCGCAAGCAACTGTTCACCGAGAACACACTCACTGCCGACCTGACCGGCATACAGCACGGCAAGACCATCTCGAGGCTTATCTTGCTGCGGCTCTGAGCAATCGTTCTAAGTGCTAACCTTGTCGGTTGCGCGATCTTCGCGGCTTTCATTTCCTACTCGGGCGTACTGGGCAGCGAGATGCACGACGCCGTCACAGAAATCCCCATGCAAATGATGCAAAAGCCGCCTATTGAAAAATTCCTCGTCGAGATTCCAGCCGGTTGGTTGAACGCAGCGCTGGTATGGATGCTGCCCTCGTCGGAGGGCAATGAGTTCATCGTTATCACCTTGATGACCTACCTGATCTCGGCGGAAGATTTCACCCACGTCATTGCAGGTTCCGTCGAAGCTCTGTTCCTTGTTTTCGAAGGTCACACCCACGTGGCAACGGCCGTGATTTCGTTCTTCCTTCCCACCCTGCTCGGCAATGTCACAGGCGGCACCGTCTTATTGGCAGTCATTACCTATGCGCAGGTCAGCGACGAGCTAGAAGAGTCGAAATAGCCCTTTCGGCAGCATGCAGCGACAAGAAGAGGCTAACCCGCCTCGCGGAAGCCCTGCGCTGTTTCCAGATCGACCGACACCAACTGAGAGATGCCCTTTTCGGCCATGGTGACACCGAAAAGGCGATGCATGCGCGTCATCGTCATGGGATGGTGAGTGATGACGAGAAAGCGGGTCGACGTTTCCTCGGCCATGCTTTCCATCAACGTGCAGAAGCGGTCGACGTTGGCATCATCAAGCGGCGCGTCGACCTCATCCAACACACAGATTGGCGACGGGTTGGTCAGGAATACGGCGAAGATCAACGCCAGCGCCGTCAACGTCTGCTCACCACCCGAAAGTAGGGACAGTGTCGCCGGCTTCTTGCCGGGCGGCTTGGCGATAAGCTCCAGTCCGCCCTCCAACGGATCTTCCGCGGATTCGATCATTTGCAGGCGCGCTTCGCCACCGCCAAACAGCGTCTCAAACAACCGACCGAAATGCCCATTGACGATATCAAATGCCTCGTTGATGCGCCGCCGGCCTTCGCGGTTCAGCTGCCCGATACCGTGACGCAGCTTGTCGATAGCCTGCTGCACGTCGGCCCGCTCGGTCTCTATCTGTTCCACCTGCGCGGTGATGCGCTGCAAATCCTCATCCGCCTGCAAGTTGACGCCTCCAAGCCGCTCTCTGTCCGCCCGCAGCCGCAGCAACCTGCGCTCGACATCCTCGAACTGCGGCAGCTCCGCCGCCTCCGGTAACTCAGCCAGCGCCAGACAAGACTGAGGATCGGTATCGAAGACTTCGCGGATGCGCCGCTCGTCATCCGCGCGACGCTGGCGCTGTGCCTCCAAACGCGCTTCGCTCCCGGCACGCTCCTCGCGCGCGGCTGCCACCGCAGCCTGCGCCAGCCGCAATGCTTCAATTGCCAGCTTGGCCTCCCCTTCCGCCTCCTGGAGTGAGTCGCCGGCAACCTTGTGCTGCTGGTCCGCCTCGCTTGCGGCATTCAACAGCTTCTGACGCTGCGCAGCGGT
>JAUWFF010000261.1 GCA_030607105.1 Filomicrobium sp. | reverse complement strand
AGCGCTGACCTTATACTTCTCGATACCGATGACATGGAGAGCGTTGTGATTGAGCGACCCTTTAAAGGCCTGCTTCAAGTCTCCGTTCGAGGCCTGCGGCATCAACAAGAAGTTGGCCACATTGCCGCCTGTTATGACCGCGACAATGATCGACTGGTAGAAGGTCGAGTTTGGTTTGGCGGCAAGCGCGTGCTGTATGGAAGCTGCTATATTGTGAGAACTGGCGCCCGACGCGCAGCCCGCGAGCAGCGCCAGCGTGGGTATCGCAAAAAACCGTTTCAATGACACCGTTCTCCCCGCGGACCCTCCTCCCCAAGAACTCGACAATTTCTTCCGTCTTCGGCGGATGAAGTGAGCATCAGTGGCGTGCTGGTCCCGTTCGGAACGCTGCCAGACAGCATTCTTTCATGAAACGGATGATCCGCCTGCGCTTCTGTCGCAGAATTCCGCATCAACCCCCAATTCTTCATCGCGCTGCAAGAGGCCACCCGCGCAACGCTTTCGGATTGCATTGCCGATTCAGGAAGACGCCGATCAGGGGGCCTGGATGGTTCCCAGGTAATCGACGATCGCCTTGATCCTGACTTCGGGCTTATCGAAGCCGCGTTCGCCTTCAGTCTGCTGGAAGCGCTGCCAGAACCTCGGCATCTGGAACGACTGATGGCCGACGACGTTCTCGCGGCCGGCGATCATGGCGAAGATCGTATCCGCCGGAAAAACGCCGACGTTGTTCTTGGCAATCTGCGTCAGGTCGGTTGGCTTCTTGATCAGCACTTCGGCCAGCGGGCCATCGCCGCGGCCTCCAAAGCCATGACACTCGGCGCAGTTCCACATGAACTCGTCCTCGCCGCTGACGATCGGGGTTTGGTCCTCGGCGAGCGACGGGGCGCTGAGCATAGCAGTGCTTGCGACAAGGATTGCGAATCTCTTCAAAAACATGAACGCCTCCATTTGGATATGCCTCAAGTCTCGCCGTCGGGCCGCGGGCGGCAATGATTTCGGTCAATGCAGGGGTATGTGCAGTAGCCACGTTTTATCGCCGACGAAGCGTTGTCGTGATGTGGTAGCCCGATATGATCGGGTTCCGTCTCAACGTCCAAAATCGATTGCAACCGCGCGTTAAGTCTTGCGGACCGCACGGGTGAGAGGCGCGAAAATGACCCGCCATATTCGGACCTTAGCTCATATGAAACCCCGGTGTTGACTGCGACAGAGCCAGTTCCTCCCCGCTCATTTCTTCGGAGATGCCCTCGAATAGCGGTGAGGACAGATAGCGCTCACCGGTGTCGGGAAGCATACACAGGAGCACCGAACCGGGTTCGGCACGCTCGGCAATCTTCATCGCAACCGCGAAGGTCGCGCCGCCCGAAATGCCAGTGAGGATGCCTTCCTTCTGCGCGAGCTTGCGCGACCAGGCGATGCCTTCGGTGCCGGCCACCGGAATGAGTTCGTCGTAGAACGCCTTATCGATGGCCTCCTGCAGAACATACGGGATGAAGTCTGGCGTCCAGCCCTGGATCGGATGCGGTTCGAATGCCGCGTGGCCGACGGCAGGCGCATGGTCGGAGTCGCGCTCCTGGCCCCGGCCGCTGCCAACGAGCTGCGCGTTGGCGGGTTCGCTCAGGATGATTTTCGTTTCCGGCCTTTCCTTGCGCAGGACGCGCGCCACGCCAGTGATGGTGCCGCCGGTGCCGTAACCCGTCACCCAGTAGTCGAGCCGGTCGCCAGCGAAATCCGCCACGATCTCGCTGGCCGTTGTGTACTCATGGATGTCGGCATTGGCGGCGGTCTCGAACTGGTGGGCGAGGAACCAGCCATTGGCGCGTGCGAGTTCGACCGCCTTCTGGTACATGCCGAAGCCCTTAGCCTCTTTTGGCGTGAGGACGACCTTGGCGCCGAGGAAGCGCATCAGCTTGCGCCGCTCGATGGAGAAGCTTTCGGCCATGGTCACGACCAGGGGGTAGCCTTTGGCTGCGCACACCATGGCGAGGCCGATACCGGTGTTGCCACTGGTGGCTTCGACCACGGTCTGGCCGGGCTTCAGCGTGCCGTCGCGCTCGGCGGCCTCGATGACGTTGAGGGCGAGGCGATCCTTGACCGAACTGGCCGGGTTGAAAAACTCTGCCTTGACGTAAAGCCTCACGTGGTCGGGCGCGAGGCTGTTGACGCGGATGCACGGCGTGTCGCCCACCGTATCCAGGACGCTTTCAAACAGCTGGCCACGACCGGATGTCGTCCGGACCGACCCTACGGCGTTGCGTTCAACCATGAGAAACCCTCCAAACCTTGCGCGCCAACGCGTGTTGAATTGAGCCCGCCACATGCCGGGCACCGCCGCATAGGGGCGCCGGGGCGCGAGGCACTGGCGGACGACGGGCGGTCGGCCTCAGTATGTCTCAATTTCACGGAAGCGGAAGTTGTTGTTGGGCGAGATGCGCTGACACGCCACGAAATGGGGGCGGCATTGGATTTTTTCTTGACGGTCCTTCGGTGGCTCTTTCACTGCGCGCTTCTCGCAACGCCCACGCTTCGCCCACCAACTCCAAAAAGGGAGGGTTTTGGGGGAAACTTCCCCCAATGAGCTGCGGGGCAAGCTCCGCTAGCGAAGCAAAGTCGTTCCAGCGGCGCGCAGGGCGGGCCGTGATCGCGAATTCGCATTGGAAAGTCGCAATGTTTTATCGAGTTATCTGAGCTATCTTGAAAGTTTTCCCGCATTTCGAAATTATGAGGAGCTGCGGACGTACGAACAGCTCCTTCAACGGCTTTCGAGGCAAAGTTGTTTAAGGTTCGGGAGCTATTCGTATGTAGCTGCATCGTCAGCTCCACACCCGATAGCTGATCTAATGCCTCGGGCTGCATTGGTCGCTGGCAGGAAAGCGAGACGATGTCCACTCCTGTATAACCGCAGACCCTCCAACTTGCGTCTCTCCCCCCTAAACATCCAAATTCTCGACGCTCAACGCATTGGCCTGGATAAACTCCCGTCGTGGCTCGACCACATCTCCCATCAACTTGGAGAAGATTTCGTCGGCCTCATCGAGTTCGCCGATTTTGACCTGCAGGAGCGTGCGGGTGTCGCGATCCAGCGTCGTCTCGGCGAGCTGGTCGGCGTTCATTTCGCCGAGGCCTTTATAGCGCTGCATGGAGATGCCCTTGCGGCCGCTGTCGAAGACGGCGCTGAGCAAATCGCGGGGGCCGTAGATGTCGATTGATTCCTGCTTGCGGCGAAGCTTGGCGGGGGCCTTGTAGGCTTCCGACAATTCGGCGTGGCGCTCGTGCAGGCGGCGGGCGTCGATGGAGCCCAAAAGGCCCATGTCAAGGGCGTGCACCTCGGTGACACCGCGCACCTCGCGCTTGAATAGATAGCCGTCGGCTCCGAAGCGACCTTCCCAGCCTTTTTCGGTTTCCTCAGCCAGCACGTCGAGGCGGCAGGCGACTTCGGCGGCAACTTCCGCGGCGCGGGCCTCATCGTCTAGTAGCTCCTGGTCGAGGGCGCCGGCGATTGCAGCCTGCTCGACAATGAAGCGGGCGTAGCGGGTGTGCAGGTCGTCGATCAGCTTGACGGCGCGACGGGCCTCCTTGACGACGTTGCGCAGGTCATCGCCGCCGCGCTCCTGGCCGGAGCCATCAAGCAGCGTGATGTC